>NZ_MUFL01000009.1:0-63577 GCF_001995355.1 Salinivibrio sp. PR919
CCTCCAACGACAGGACGAGATCGATCACAGGCGCAAATAAGTGTTGGTCGATAATCACGGCGACTACCGAGAAGAACACTGCCAACAGCGCGGTAAAGGGCAGCGCCTCTTCAAATGCTTTGCCGATGTGGTGTTCATCGATTACCCCGGTGAACGAGGTTGCCAAGATGATAATGCTAAGACCAATCAAGCCGACTGCGGCTAAGTGAAGGGCAAGGGCGGCAATTAACCAAACGGCGATCAACGCTTGAACCACGAGTTTAGCCACATCTTGTGGTGTGCGTTTGGCGCGTTGTGCTTTATCGTACTCCACCAGAATTTTAAGAACGTTATCTGGAAGCTGTGCGCCGTATCCGAATAGACGTAACTTTTCCACCAACACACAGGTGAGGAGGCCTGCGACAAAGACCGGCAGAGTCACTGGTGCCATCCGCAGAATAAACTCACCAAAATGCCAGCCAGCTTGATCGGCAATAATCAGGTTCTGAGGTTCACCTACCATGGTCATGACGCCACCGAGCGCGGTACCCACGCCCGCATGCATCAGTAGGCTGCGCAAGAAGGCGCGATAGTTTTCCAGATCGTTGCGACTGAGATCATCACTCAGGCTTTCATCTGAGGTGTGGTCATGCGYGGCGCCAAATTCTTTTCCTGAGGCAACGCGGTGATAAATTGAGTAAAAGCCCACGGCGACACTAATCACCACGGCAATCACGGTTAGCGCATCTAGGAAGGCGGATAGCGTCGCCGCCGCGACACAAAACGCGAGAGAGAGTGCAATTTTGGAACGGATCCCCAATAAGATTTTGGTGAAAATATACAGCAACAGCTGCTTCATAAAGTAAATCCCTGCCACCATAAAGACCAGTAGCAGCAAGACTTCAACGTTGGCGACCAATTCATGCTTTACTTGCGCGGGGCTTGTCATACCGATGGCGACGGCCTCAATCGCAAGCAGACCGCCCGGTTGCAGAGGGTAGCATTTTAGCGCCATGGCTAAGGTGAATATAAATTCAACCACCAGTAGCCAGCCGGCAATGAAGGGGTCAATCGAGAATACAATCGGGTTGATGATTAAAAAGGCGACAATGGCCAGTTTGTACCAATCTGGCGCTTTACCGAGAAAGTTCTTCAAAAAAGCGGTTCTGAGTGTCATGGTCTTAGCCATAGTGAARGTCTCATGGTTATGTATGCATCGTACAGGCGGCGCATGGCGAGAAAACACACGTACACAGAAACCATAGCAGCCCGTTTGAGAGAGCGATGGATCCAGTACGAGGAGCGGGTCACTGTACAAATTCGGTGTTCGGCAATGGCGAGCAGCGTAGGCGGTTGGTCGCAACTGCATGACGGATGTGCGCTATTTTGCCTTAGACATACTTTGTTACATCTTGTATGACATAATTTTGCGAATTATGCCCAGATTTTCATTGATCTGGTACAAAAATCTGCAGGATGTCACTTCATTGGCCCTGAAAACACGTAGCGGTTTCTGCCTGAAAAGACTAGTGGTATGATGAGTTATTAATCAGAGCAAGAAGCAAATTGGAATTAAGATTCAATGGTTATAAAGGCGGATAGCCCAGCAACGTTTGCTGAAAAATATATAATTGAAAGTATTTGGAATAATCACTTCCCGAAAGGGTCGATTTTACCGGCTGAGCGTGAATTATCAGAGCTTATCGGTGTGACCCGAACCACATTACGTGAAGTCTTGCAGCGCTTAGCGCGCGATGGTTGGTTAACTATCCAACATGGCAAACCGACCCGTGTAAACGATTATATGCGCACCTCTGGGCTGAGCATTCTCGATACGTTAGTGACGCTGGAAGGCCAAGATGTTCACGGTGTGCTCGAAGATTTGCTGGCGGCGCGCACCGATATTAGCGGTGTTYATATGCGCTATGCGGCAAAAAATCGCCCGCAAGAGTGCATTAATCTTATCGATCATGTGATTAAACGCTGTGAGCAAGTGCTTGAAAGTGAGAGCTTTGATCAGTTTATTGCCTTGATTGATGAGCAAGCCGAGGTGCTTAAAGACGTCAAGAAGATTCAAGATAAGTACGGCAAGCAAGATCCCGCATTGTGTGAGCGGATCTCAATGGGACGTGCCTTTAACCACTTCGATTACATGCTGTTCCAAGGCATGGCACATTATTCTGGTAATAAAGTGTATGTATTGACCATTAATGGCATGCGTCAGATTTATTCGCGAGTAGGTGGATACTACTTTATGGATCGCCGTGCTTGTGAGATTGCATTACGCTTCTACAGCGACTTGCGTGGTTTGATTGAAAACAATCAACATAATGCCATCAGCGATCGGGTGAAGCAGTACGGTCGTGAAAGTGGTGCATTGTGGTTTGGCAATCGTGAAACCATTGCAGCCAATATGGCCGAAGAAGAGGCCTAGCTGACGCATTACCTCAACCGAGGTGCGATATTGTTTTGCGTCTCATCGGTTTAAACAGTGAAAAGCCAGAGGCCTTGTGCCTCTGGCTTTTTTGTCTATCTATCTTAGGACGGGACAGGTGGCACTAACTACCGACTAACATGTCAGGGTCAAACTGCGGCCGTTTCGGACAGCTACTCAATATTTTCCCTCGTCCTTCACTGGTTTCCTCTTCGAGGATAACTTCAAATCCCCAAAGTCGATGGACATGCTTCAGCACCTCCTCATAGGAATTGGCCAAAGGGATGCGGTTATGAGGCACATAGCGCAGGGTGAGTGACCGATTACCGCGTAAGTCGACATCATAGACTTGGATGTTGGGTTCACGATTACTGAGGTTATATTGGGCTGAAAGTTTTTCTCTCAGCTGACGGTAGCCTTGTTCATTGTGAATACTGGTGACTTCGATATAGCTTTGCTTATCGTCATCATTGACGGCGAAAAGCTTCATATCGCGCATGACTTTGGGCGATAAAAACTGGCTGATAAAGCTCTCGTCTTTAAAGTTTGCCATCGCAAAATGCACCGTATCGAGCCAGTCCTTGCCTGCAATCTCTGGGAACCAGTACTTATCTTCTTCGGTTGGGTTTTCACACATTCGGCGAATATCTTGGAACATGGCAAAGCCAAGTGCATAGGGGTTAATCCCTGAGTAGTATTGGCTGTTGTAGGGCGGCTGTGCGACCACATTGGTATGGCTGTGCAAAAACTCCATGATAAAGCTTTCCGTCACCAAGCCCTCATCGTAAAGATGATTCAGTATGGTGTAATGCCAGAAGGTTGCCCACCCTTCATTCATCACTTGAGTTTGTTTTTGCGGATAAAAATACTGGCTAATCTTGCGCACTATGCGCACCACTTCACGCTGCCAAGGCTCTAGTAATGGCGAGTGTTTTTCAAAGAAATACAGCAGGTTTTCTTGCGGCTCGGCGGGGAAGCGTCGTTTTTCTTGTTCCTGTTCTTTATTACCACCAGGAATGGTACGCCACAGTTCATTCACTTGGGTTTGCAAATAATCTTCGCGGGCTTTTTGTCGCGCTTTTTCTTCCGCGAGAGAAATTTTCTGTGGACGTTTGTATCTGTCTACCCCGTAATTCATCAGCGCATGGCAAGAGTCGAGCAAGTTTTCGACTTCGGCGAGGCCATACTTCTCTTCGCATTCACTGATGTAATTTTTCGCAAACAGCAGGTAGTCGATAATTGAGCCAGCATCGGTCCAGGTTTGGAATAGGTAGTTGCCCTTAAAAAAAGAATTGTGCCCATAACAGGCATGAGCCATCACCAATGCTTGCAWGGTGATGGTGTTTTCTTCCATTAAATAAGCAATACAAGGGTCTGAGTTGATCACTATCTCATAGGCAAGTCCCATGTAACCGTGCTTATAGTGACGTTCTGTCTCGATAAACTTCTTGCCAAATGACCAGTGGTTGTAGTTTATCGGCATGCCAACGCTTGAGTAGGCATCCATCATTTGCTCGGCAGCGATAATTTCAATCTGGTTGGCGTAGGTGTCGAGCCTGTAGTGCTCGGCAACGCGCTTAATTTCCTTGTGATACTGCTCAAGCAGGTCAAAGGTCCAATCCGGCCCATCATGGAGCGGCGTCTTACGTTTGCCTTTAGTGACAGCCATACCTAATCTCCCTGAAAAAACATACCGATGCAGAGATGGCGTCAGGCTTCGACCTGACGCTTAAACAATTCGCGGAACACGGGGAAGATGTCTTCCGCCGAACGAATATTCTGCATCGCAAAGTTGTCATGACTTTCCGCGAGTGCCTCATATTCACGCCATAACGTTTGATGCGCGCGGCGCGTAATCTCGATATAGGCGTAATAGCGGCTGACCGGCAGTAAGCTTTTCTGCAGTAGCTCACGACAACCCGGTGAATCGTCTGCCCAGTTGTCGCCGTCAGACGCTTGGGCGGCATACACGTTCCACTCTGTGGGGTTGTACCTGTCTTTGATGATCTCATCCATCAAGCGCAATGCACTGGAGACAATGGTGCCGCCGGTTTCTTGCGAGTAAAAGAATTCGTGCTCATCGACTTCTTTTGCTTGGGTATGATGGCGAATAAAGACTACCTCTACATTTTTGTAGGTACGGGTTAGGAACAAATACAACAAGATATAAAAGCGTTTTGCGATATCTTTAGTCGCCTGATCCATTGACCCTGATACGTCCATCAGACAGAACATCACCGCTTGGCTACTGGGCTGTGGCCGTTTTTCGTAGTTTTTATAGCGAAGATCGAAGGTATCAATAAAAGGTACCGCGGCGATCTTGCTTTTCAGTGCTGCAATTTCCTCTTCAAGTCGCTTCATTTCCAAAGGCTGTGCTGGCTCAGAGTGACGCAAGCTTTCCAGCGCTTCCTCTAGCTCTGCCAGCTCTCGGCGCTTGCTCGCAGACATCGCGGTGCGACGCGCCAACGAGTTTTGCAACGAGCGCACAATGGCGATATTTGAGGGTACGCCATTGGAGGTATACCCCGCACGGTGGGTCTTATACTCCACCATTTTTTGCATTTGATTTTTCTTCAGATTGGGTAGCTCGAGATCTTCAAACAACAAGTCGAGATACTCATCTTTCGAAATTTGGAAGACAAAATCGTCTTGGCCTTCACCGTCTGGACTCGCTTGTCCGTCACCTGTGCCACCACCGCCTTCGCCACCGGGGGGGCGTGCAATACGATCGCCGGGGCTAAATTGGTCGTTGCCAGGATGGACAGCATCACGCTGTCCTCCTTTGCCTTGGTGAAAGGTCGGTTCACGGATGTCGCGTGATGGAATCGAAATATCCTCGCCACTTTCGACATCAGTGATTGACCGGTTGTTGACGGCGTCGGCGATTGACTCTTTTATCTGCCTTTTGTGGCGGCGTAAAAAGCGCTGTCGATTGACGGTGCTTTTATTTTTGCCATTGAGCCGACGATCAATAAAATGCGCCATAACTCTCTCCCGTCACGTGTGTCCGCCCTGAAAGGGATATGCTACGACGATTTACGTACGCGCAAATACCATTCAGATAGCAAGCGAACCTGCTTGCGGGTATATCCTTTTTCCATCATACGAGCGACAAAGTCGTCGTGTTTTTTCTGCTCGTCGCTAGACGTTTTGGTGTTGAATGAAATCACCGGTAGCAAGTCTTCGGTATTGGAGAACATTTTCTTCTCGATGACCGTTTTCAGCTTCTCGTAGCTGGTCCAAGCAGGGTTTTTTCCCTCATTATTGGCACGTGCACGTAGGACGAAATTGACGATCTCGTTACGGAAGTCTTTCGGGTTGCTGATCCCGGCAGGCTTCTCAATTTTCTCCAGCTCGCTATTGAGTGCCGAGCGATCGAACAGTTGGCCGGTGTCTGGGTCGCGGAACTCTTGGTCTTGAATCCAAAAGTCTGCATAAGTTACGTAGCGGTCAAAGATATTCTGACCATACTCCGAGTAAGACTCGAGATACGCCGTTTGAATTTCTTTGCCGATAAACTCGATATATTTCGGGATTAGATAGCCTTTTAGGTGCTCGAGGTAACGCTCTGCAATTTCTTGTGGGAATTGCTCACGTTCAATTTGTTGCTCAAGGACGTAAAAGAGGTGGACCGGGTTTGCGGCGACTTCTGCGTGGTCAAAGTTAAACACACGAGATAGGATCTTGAACGCAAAGCGGGTTGAGAGCCCATCCATGCCCTCATCAACCCCGGCGTAATCGCGGTACTCTTGGTACGACTTCGCTTTGGGATCGGTGTCTTTGAGGGTTTCACCGTCGTAGACGCGCATTTTCGAATAAATGGACGAGTTCTCAGGATCTTTCAAGCGAGAAAGCACCGTAAAGCGAGCGAGAATATCTAGCGTACTTGGTGAACAAGGCGCTTGTTTTAGCTCACTGTGCGACAAGAGTTTGTCGTAAATACGGATCTCTTCGGAGACGCGTAAGCAATAAGGCACCTTGACGATGTAAACACGGTCGAGGAATGCTTCATTGTTTTTGTTGTTGCGGAATGACTGCCATTCCGATTCGTTGGAGTGAGCGAGAATGATGCCATCAAACGGCAGGGCAGACAGACCTTCGGTCCCGTTGTAGTTGCCCTCTTGCGTCGCCGTCAACAAGGGGTGCAGCACCTTGATTGGTGCTTTGAACATTTCCACAAACTCCATCAGCCCCTGATTGGCCTTACACAGTGCGCCAGAGTAGGAATACGCATCAGGATCGTCTTGCGAAAAGTGTTCGAGCTGACGGATATCGACCTTGCCCACCAAGGAGGAAATATCCTGATTGTTTTCATCCCCGGGCTCGGTTTTCGCCACGGCGACTTGATTGAGTACTGAGGGGCGAACCTTCACGACTTTAAATTGACTGATGTCGCCACCAAACTCTTTAAGTCGCTTGGCGGCCCAAGGCGACATAATGCTACGAATATAACGCTGCGGGACACCGTACTCTTTTTCTAGCAGGTGACCATCCTCTTCAGCATCAAAAAGGCAGAAAGGATGATCATTGACCGGACTGCGTTCGCCGTTCGCGGTTAGCACATAAATCGGTACTTGCTGCATCAAGCTTTTCAGTTTTTCTGCAAGCGAGGATTTACCGCCGCCGACAGGGCCGAGTAAATAAAGGATCTGTTTGCGTTCTTCCAGCCCTTGCGCGGCGTGTTTGAGGTAGGAGACGATTTGCTCAATCGACTCTTCCATGCCATAAAAGTCTTCAAAGGTCTTATAGCGTGAAATAACACGGTTGGAGAAAATACGACTGAGCCGTGGGTCGAGGGAGGTGTCAATCTTCTCTGGTTCACCGATGGCCATCAACAGGCGCTCGGCGGCATTGGCATAAGCGCTGCGATCGTCTCGGCACAGATCCAAGAACTCCTGAAGGCTCAATTCTTCGTCTTTTGCATCTTCGTAACGCTGACGATAATGATCGAAAATAGTCATGGTCCTGCCCCCTAAATCGTCTGATAACTCATAAAGAAAAGGTGGTCCTTTGGCTGAATTTCCCTTTTCCTCATAATAATGTTAGACCCCAATCCACGATTTTGCGTGAAAGAATTGATTGTTTTTTCGATATTTTTTCCCCTACCATTGATAGGTAAATCAAATAGCCACGTGTAAGACAGCTTAGATTCAAGTTGTTGTAGTAGGCTGTCACGTTGAGAGGGTAATATCAGTGATGGTGTCCACGATAAGTGTGGTGTATGGACAGCTACTGGCCTAATTCTAAATTGTGCGTTGACCAGCAAATTAAGGAAGAAGAATGACTGAAAAGCTTGTTAAAGCGGCGGTGGCATCATGCCTACTACTCGCCGCGGGAAGTGTTTCCGCAGAAACACGTGTGTCTGCCGGTGTCCTCGCCGCCTTTTCTCCCCAACCTTATAAGGACACTGATACCGACCCGCTGATTGTACCGACCATTAATGTCGATACTGACCATTTCTATTTCCGAGGACTTACCGCAGGCGCGCGTTTGGCGCCAAAAGATGCCACGCATAACCTCGTCCTATCGACGACCTATGATCCACGTCGTTTTGATCCTGCAGATACCGATGACCCACAGCTAAGTTTACTTGATAAACGCGATACGTCGGTTGTTTTGGCTCTAGCGTATCAATACCACTCGCCAATCGGTCGATTTCAAGCGTTAGTCGGTGAGGGGGTGACCCATGATAGAGATGGCCTGTATGGGGAAGTCAGCTGGAAATATGGGATGAACCGCCAGCGATGGGGGATCTCCCCGGAAGTGGGGTATTCCTACAACAGTAGTGACCTTAATCAACACCTTTATGGGATCAGCGCCGCGGAGGCATCACGCTCTGGATTATCCGCCTACGAGCCCGGCTCTGCGGGACACTATTTTATCGGTGCTAGTGGTTATGTGATGCTGACAGAGCGCATCCAGCTGCTTGGTGGGGTGCGTTACACCAATTTAGATGACAACATTGCAGATAGCCCAATGGTAGACCAATCAACGGCGACTTCAGGCTACCTTGGAATGAATTATATTTTTTATTGATTCAGGCCCCCCAGCGAGCGGTCAGCCTGTTCGCTTGGCCGCGACCAACATGCAAACAGGCAGCGTAGGCTGCCTTTTTCGTGTTTGCAGATTACCTAGAGCAGTAACTCACCATGTTTTTCGTCATGAATACAGGTGTTCAGCGTGTGGCTTTCTCCCGGTGCTAGCTGAATACTGGGTTGCTCAATGGCGGCTTCAATACAGACAAAATGTAGATAGCCGTCGTCGTCCATATCAGACATTTGTACCGAAGCCGCTTGGCCTGGATTCCAGACGACTGCGCTCGTCTCGCCTTGATTATTGACGACAATACGTCGATACCCTGCCGTATCAGTCAGGGTTAATGACGAGGCAGAGTCGGTATAAATGCGGTCGACGGGCTCTTCAAAAGTCACGGTGCCAGAGGCGGGCTTTCTCTGTCCGTGGCTGAAGTTGTCGAGATAGTGGCTTCCCACACCCGCTACGGTTGCTTGTTCACTATCCGCAACGGAAAGGTAACTGTGCAGGGCGCCTCCGAACTCAAATGGCAGCGAGTCAGTGTTTTTTACCGTTAAAGCGACATCGAGCGTGTGGGTGAGCGTGAATGTCATAACGGCTTCAAAATCGTGTGGCCAAAGGGCACGGGTCGTCTCCGAGGGCGTCAGAGATAATTGTATCGTCACACCTTGCGTATTTTCTTCAATGTGTTGGATGTTCCACATAACGCGACGTGCAAAACCATGTGAGGGAGATCCCGTTTGGCCGAACCAAGGAAAGCAAACGGGAATGCCACCCCGTAGAGGCGTTTTTGCGTCATAGACTGCATTGCCACTCATCCAAATCAGTGGTTCCGCATCGCGTGGAGAAAATGACAGTAAGTGTGCCCCAAATTGACTGATAGTCGCATCACAGGCTGGATGTTGAATCCGAAGAACGGGGACGGCTTGGCGATAACATAAATCAACTGACGCCGAGAGCCGGCGCTCGAAGTGCAGAGTATGAGAAGTCATAATCGCGTCCTTTATTGCGCAGAAACGGCATAGAGCTCATAAACAAAAGGCGGCCAACGGCCGCCTTTAATCAATACTAGGCTAATTGCAACTTACTTAGAGATGTGTGCAACTAGGTCAAGTACTTTGTTTGAGTAGCCGATTTCGTTGTCGTACCAAGATACAACTTTAACGAATTTGTCGGTCAGTGCGATACCTGCTTTGGCATCGAATACTGATGTTTGTACTTCACCGATGAAGTCTTGAGAAACAACCGCATCTTCAGTGTAACCAAGAACACCTTTCAGCTCACCTTCAGACGCTTCTTTCATCGCGGCACAGATTTGCTCGTAAGATGCTGCTTTCTCTAGGTTGACAGTCAGGTCAACAACAGAAACGTTGGCAGTTGGTACGCGGAACGCCATACCAGTCAGTTTACCGTTCAGCTCAGGAAGTACTTTACCTACTGCTTTCGCTGCACCAGTTGAAGATGGGATGATGTTCTGAGACGCACCACGGCCACCGCGCCAGTCTTTCGCAGAAGGACCGTCAACAGTTTTCTGAGTTGCAGTAGTTGCGTGAACAGTAGTCATCAGGCCAGACTCGATACCAAACTTGTCGTTCAGTACTTTCGCGATTGGCGCAAGACAGTTAGTAGTACAAGATGCGTTTGAAACGATATCTTGACCCGCATACTCGCTGTGGTTAACACCCATTACGAACATTGGGGTTGCGTCTTTAGATGGACCAGTCAGAACAACTTTCTTCGCACCCGCTTGGATGTGTTGACGTGCTGTTTCGTCAGTCAGGAAGATACCGGTTGCTTCAGCAACAACGTCAACACCAGCCTCATCCCACTTAAGATCTGCTGGGTTGCGCTCTGCCGTTACACGTACTTTCTTACCGTTAACGATCAGGTTGCCGTCTTTCACTTCAACAGTGCCGTTGAAGCGGCCGTGAGTTGAGTCGTACTTCAGCATGTAAGCCATATACTCAACGTCAATCAGGTCGTTGATTGCTACTACTTCAATGTCTTCGCGCTCTACAGAAGCACGGAATACGAAGCGGCCGATACGACCAAAACCGTTAATACCTACTTTGATAGTCATTATGTTGCTCCACAACTTAATTTCTAGTGAGATGAAACTGGTAGTAAAATTACAGAATAGGACCCGTCCATGCAAGGGTAATCGCGCCCAAAATTGTTTAAAGTCAAAAAAAAGTACGGATTTTTTTTACATCACCTAAACATTTTGCGCCCCTGCGACTCTACCTGTCCCTTCTTTGACCAATTGGTACAAAGCGAAAGGATGAGGTATTGGATGACAGCTGGTGTATTGAAAAGCGTAGAAGCAGATGCGCGATCGTGAAAGGCAAGCACATCAATTCCGTTATCTGTCGAAGAGAGCTGGGTTTGAAAATAACTGACAAATAGAGAGAAGCGCCCGCGATCGCAGGCGCCTTGATGCTAGGTCGGTTCTTTGGGATCAATTGCGTTGACTAAAGTGGCTTCGAAATTACCGTCTCGGATTGCTGCAGAGATATCTTTTGCTATTGATTCCAACTGGTTGCGGCGCTCCTCTGATAGAGGATAGAGCCGTGCTAATCGGTCACTGTCAGCTATGGGTAAGTTATAGTCTTTACCCACTTTGGCCCATAGATACGCATGATCGAAGCGCTCTAATGCATGGTTAGTGGTCGCTAAGGATTTAATCGCTTCAGGGATCACTTCGTCACGTACCTCTTCATCGTTGCCGTCATACAGCTCAAGCACATGCAATAAGATACGAACGGTTTTGTGTCTGTCTCGGGAGACGTAATAGGTGGCGAGTCCAAGTTGAAGCTGAGGCGTTTCAAGATGCTGTGTCCCCTCAAGTTTTAGAAATTGAGGTAAAGCGCTGTTATCGCCTTGTGACCAGCGGTAATAAATCACCGGTGGCTGATACGAGTCTTTCAATTCACGTTCTAAGCGTTCGATAGAATCATAGGCGTGATAGACCGCTTCGGTACGCTTCGTTTTTCGCTCTTTTAGAGTGGTTGGTTCGATTCCCGCAACCAGCTCCATGCAGCGTAAATAGACTTGAGTCTGTTTGAGCTCGGCCAGCTTATTAAGATCACTGGGCTTTTCATCCACCGCTAACCGTTTGAAAATCAAGTCTGAACGCTCAAAACGGCATTGGCCATCACCAATATTTAACCCTTCGCACAATTCAGGATGCGTATCACACACTTGGTTGGTGGTCGGTTCTCCCTCACAACCAGCCAGTAGCAAAAGCATTGCGCCAGCAGAAGCAGCAGTGAGTGATTTAGGTAATCTTAAAGGCATGGTTGTTCGTATCCTCAATCAGTTGCGGTGAGTATACTTCAAATCTAAGTGTAGTTTATGTCCTAAAGCGTGATTTTGCGCACTGAACTCGAGATGCCGAAAGGCAGGTCGGTTAAGGCATAATAGGGACATGTCAAAAAGCGGAGCCATCCATGGATATTGAACAACTGTTAAAAGCGATGACACCAGAGGTTTACGATCGCTTATGTTATGCCGTCGAAACGGGAAAGTGGCCCGATGGAACAGCGCTTAACCAAACCCAGCGTGATCAAGCACTGCAAGCGGTGATGCTTTATCAATCGCGACATAACGAACAGCCACAGCATATGACGGTTGCTAAAGGTGGACAGGTGACGTTCAAGTCGAAAGCAGAGTTAAAGCGTGAGTTTGCGAAACCGGACGAAGCACGCATCGATGTACAAACCAAGCACTGATGTTTTGACGCGTCGATGGTACGCGCCGCCTGTTAAAGCGGCGCATTTTCGTGTTACTTAGCCAGCAATGAGCAATGCGAGCGGGATAGAAAGCATTAAACTTAATGCCGTACGCAATGCCCAAATCACCACCAATCGGAACACGCTGATTGGAATGCTGGTGGCGAGAATACAGGGAATCGATGCGGAGAAAAACAGTACGCTCGATACGCAAGTAATCGCCGCGCTAAAACGTAATACAAAGTCTGCCTCGCTCAGCAACAGCGCGGGCAGGAACATTTCTGCTAAGCCGGCAGATGCAGCTTGAGCAAGCTGATGGCCGTTATCTAGTCCCCATAGTGCGGTGATGGGATAAAAAATCCAGCCTAACCACTCAAAGACGGGGGTGTACTTGGCAGCTAACAACCCTAACAACCCCACCGACATGATCGCAGGCAAGATTGTCATCGTCATCAACAAGCCGTCTTTCACTGTGGCAATCAGGTTGTGACTGACTCGGCCTGCTTGAGCGGCTTGAGATAAGCCGGTTTGGTAGGCCAGTCCCCAGCGCTGTCCCTTGATGGCTTGCGGTTCCGGCGCTAGCACATTGTCACTTAAGCCTTTAATAGGCGGTAGTCGCACCGTAATGGCGGTGACGATAAAGGTGATGATTAACGCACTCCAAAAATACAGATTCCAGTGAGACATTAAATCGAGGGTACGGGCCACAATAATCATAAATGTGGCTGAGACGGTCGAGAAACCGGTTGCGATAATGGTGGCCTCTTTGACCGAATATTGCCCATTCTTGTAGACATTATCCGTAATGAGCAAGCCGAGTGAATAACTGCCAACAAACGAGGCGACCGCATCAATGGCTGAGCGGCCAGGGGTTCGCCAGATGGGGCGCATAATCGGCTGGAGCAAAATACCGATAAGCTCAAGTAAACCGTAACTGACCAAAAAGGACAGAAAAATCGCACCGACGGGGACAATCACGCCGACTGAGACCACTAGTTTGTTGAACAGAAAGGGCAGAATATCGGGCTCATGGAGAAAGGCTGGGCCAATTTTGGTGAGCGCCATGAACGCGCTAACGGCACCAATGCATTTTAATAACGTGAATAGCTTCTGTCCGCCGCTTTGCCGCCACTGCCCCGTCCACAGTGGCATAATGGCACCGGCTAAAATAATCATGAGCACATACAGGTTGATCAGGTTGCCAAAGGTGCTTTTTATCCAACTGACAAGGTGATCGAGCGGAATGGTGGTATTGCCATCAATAGAAATAGGGACGAAGAAAAACACAATGCCAATGGCACTCAGGCCGAACAGGCGCCATAACACCTGCGAATGGGAAGTAACTTGTCTGACGTGCTCCATGTCAGCCTCCAGCTATACAAAATCCTAGTTTTGTATATACCAGAATACAGGGTGTAAGGAATGCTGGTCGGCGAAAAGCGTAAAGGGACTCACAGTTTCCACCACCAGTGAGCATTGATCCCAACTAGTCGTTTGGCGCAGAGAGGCTGATTGGACTGGCGAAAAAAGGCGTCAATTGGTGGTTCTCTTCCTGCGCATAATCGTCAAACAGCGGATGCTGGCTGAGTGCTTCAAGATACTGATTTAGCTGGGTGTAGCTGCTGTCGAGCACCAGCCCTGCCATTTGAGCACAGCGAAATAGACTCCATACACTGATGGTTGCCATATTGACCTTATCCGCAGGAATATGGGTAAGGAGTTGTGATAGGTATTGGCAAGCTTCTGGTAGCGTTTTTAACGCATTATTGACGGCTTGGTGGTCTATGTCTTTTTCGAGCATATGACCCCGAACTACACGCTGATAAAACAAGGTATCCACGATTAAAGGGCTGAGATGGTGACGACAATACCACTCAATCCAGCGTATATCGGCACGGTGACGGGCATTGCCAGGATAAAGAAGAGGATCAGGGTACGCATCATCAAGGTACTCGGCCACGATTGTATCGTGATAAATCGTATGCCCGCCATCGAGCAGTGCAACGATTGTTTGCATGGGCGGGTGGCGCAGCACAACTTCATGCGCTTCAAACGGAGAAGCTGGGACCAGTTCGTAATTCAGTTGTTTAAATCGTAAAGCCAGCGCAATTTTTCGCGTTTGTGGTGATAAAGAATCACCGTGCAACACCATCATTGTGGAGACCCTGATCGGCGAAATGTATGAATAAATTAGCAGATAAAAAAGCCGACATCATTGTCGGCTTCACAAACTCATGATTTTTTGACCAAACTTGAGGCAAGCTAGTAATAGCTCAGCTCACCACGTAGATCCTTTTGCACCATGGTGCGTAGGGTTTCAAAAGGCAAGTCTTGGCTGAGCAAGAAATGGAGTTTGGCGAGAGCTGCTTCAGGCGTCATATCATAGCCGCTGAGTACGCCGGCATCAGCAAGGGCACAGCCAGTGGCATATCCCCCCATATTGACACGTCCAGCCAAACATTGGGTTAGGTTCAGCACCAACACTCCGCGTTCTGTTGCTTGTTTGAGTAGCGACAGTAGCTCAGGGTTTTGCGGAGCATTCCCTACCCCAAACGTAAGTAAAATCATGGCATTAACAGGTTGCTTTAATGCGTTGCGTACCACGTCGGGTGAGATTCCCGGGTACATCATAATCACCGCTACTGGCTGGTCGTTGATGGTATGTACTTTAAACGGACCTTGTGCCGGCTGATTAAGATCGGTGGCTTTCACTTCGATATGAATGCCCGCTTCCAACAGTGCGGGTAAATTCGGTGAAGTGAACGCATTAAATCCATCCGCATGCGATTTGGTACTTCGATTACCGCGAAGTAATTGATTATTGAAGAATAAAGTCACTTCATTTACCGGATAGTTCGCTGCAATATGCAGGGCGTTCAATAAGTTCGCCTGTCCGTCAGAGCGAAGCTCGGCAATGGGGATCTGAGATCCGGTGACAATCACAGGTTTTTCCAAGTTCTCTAACATGAACGACAACGCCGAGGCGGTGTACGCCATGGTGTCGGTACCATGTAAGATCACAAAACCATCGTAGTCGTCGTAATTCGCTCCAATATCGTCAGCAATGCGTTGCCAATCCTCTGGCGTCATATCCGATGAATCAATGAGTGGTTCGTACTCATGAATGGTAAAACGAGGCATTTCTGGACGATGGAATTCTGGCATGTTTTCGAGCTGTTGCTGTAGAAACCCAGAAACAGGCACATAGCCATGATCGGATTTCTGCATGCCGATGGTGCCGCCCGTGTAGGCGATATAAATATGTTTACGTTCCATCATGACAAATCTGCATTAAATGAGCGTGAGCACAGTATACATGTAACCGTTACATGGTTGGTACTGCGTAACCACACAGAATCGAGGAAAACTTTGGGATAAAGCTCCGACCAGAACGGCCGGAGCAAAGCGTGTTACTGATATTGGCAGTTTAAGCAGAACAAGTAACGGCCTTGAGGGTCGTTAAATTGTTCGAGCATTGTTACCGACTGTAACTGCGGTGACGCTAGTAACTGGCTTGCAAACGTCGGGATATTCGCTTGCATGGCTTGGCCAAACACCGACGCGGTTTGGCCGAGCATCTCAGTCATAAACTGCTCAAACGGCGTCAGCGGTTTTTGCATCCAATCCAGCTGGTAGTTTTCCAGGCCCGCCAATTCTGCCGCTTGTGTCACCGCATCATCAAAGTCGCCTAATTGATCGACTAATCCGAATTTCAGCGCGTCGCTACCGGTCCATACGCGACCTTGAGCCACCTTATCTGTTTCTTCCAAAGACAGATTACGGTGCGTGCTAACCAAGGAAATAAAGCGGTGATAACCGTGCTCAATGCCAAGTTGCATGATCTGGCTAACATCGTCAGGCAAGGCGCGGGTCACACCAACTCCCGAGAAGGGGGTTGTGCCTACGCCATCTGTGTGGACACCAATATCTTCCAGCGTGTTCTCAAAGGTGGTGAACAGACTAAAGATACCAATAGAGCCGGTGATGGTAGTTGGCTGCGCTACGATGCGATCCGCGCTGGCTGAGATCCAATAGCCGCCGGAAGCCGCGACGCTAGACATAGAAACCACTACTGGCTTGCCGGCTTCGCGCAGTGCATCGACTTCATTGCGGATAATTTCAGAAGCAAACGCACTACCGCCTGGGCTATCTACACGCAACACAACTGCTTTAACACTGTCGTCAAGGCGTGCATCGCGCAGCATCGCCGCCGTGGTATCACCACCGACGGTGCCCGGACGCTGAACGCCATCCATAATAGGACCACTGGCGACAACGACGGCAATATTATTGTCCCCGGGGATGGTAAAGCGGGATTGAATTTTGGGTAGATAGTCGTAGTAGCTGGTGTACTCAAAACTGTCTTCCCCGTCGCTGCCAAATTTATCGGCAAGATAACGACGGATCTCTTGGCGTGTCATCAACTCATCGACAATGCCAATATGCTTGGAAAGTGACGCAAAATCTCCCCCAAACGCCTCTAATGAGGTAATGAGTGTATCGGCAGACGGAGAGAACATCGTCGCTTCAATGCCACGGTTTTTCGCCACATCGCTTACATACGCGTTCCAGAGCTGGTCGAGCCATGCTTGATTTGCTTCACGCGCTTGGGGAGACATGTCGGTGCGTGTATAGGGTTCGACAAAGGACTTATAGGTGCCGACTCGGAAAACGTGAGTCGAGACATCTAATTTATCGAGCAGATCCTTCCAGTACAGGTTGTAACTGCCATACCCTTGGAGCATCACCATGCCATCTGGTGACATCAGAATTTCGTCAGCATAGCTCGCCAAATAGTACTGGCTTTGGCTGTACATTCCACCGATCGCCACGACCTCTTTACCGCTTTGCTTGAACTCGTCGATAGCTTTGGCGATGTAGCGAAGCTTGGTTAGGCTCGTGGATGGCATATCGCCTAGGCTAAGCACCAACCCGTTAATATCGTCATCCGTCGCGGCATGGCGGATGGTATCGACGATATCAAAGAGTACGTTTTCGGTTTCAATCGGTTGTCCGAGCGCGTTGCGTGAGAGGGTATCGATAGGATCGATACGACGGCGCTGTTCAACAATCGGGCCGTTTATATTCAGTAACAACGCCTGTGGGGCGGGTTCAGCTTGAGTGGCTTTCTTCGCGGTTGTGTCACCGGTTGGCAGCGGCGAGTCGGCGGTTATCGCCCAATAAATGCCCACGATAACAGCAATGAAAAGCACATTTAACAAAAGCTGACGCACGAAACCGATAGCAACCCAAAGCCATCGGAACAAAGATGCAATGAAGCGAAACAGTTTTTTCATACTCTAATCCATCGATATATGTCGCTGATATCCTAGCTGATCACTGCAAGGATCGATAGCCCAAGCTTATCCCGTATCCGACAGAGTGGGGAGGAAAGTCCTACTGAGATCAACTATTCGACAATCGATGTTGCTAGTTTGTAAACGAACGTTTGAAAAACAGTAGCCGACAGCGCTATAGTCTGGTCAGACCACAACAATAAGTGAGCAAGCAATGGAACAGCACTCTTACCCCCATATGCTAGCCCCGCTAGACCTCGGGTTTACAACATTGAAAAACCGCGTTCTGATGGGCTCGATGCATACCGGATTGGAAGAAGCCAATGACGGTTTTAAAAAGCTCGCAGCCTTTTATGCAGAGCGCGCGAAAGGCGACGTTGGCTTAATTGTCACTGGTGGCTTTTCGCCGAACTTTCGCGGTCGATTGACTCCATTTAGCGCACAGTTTAGCTCTGGGCGTGCCGCTCGTACTCATCGAGCCATCACAGATGCGGTACATGCCAATGGCGGAAAGATTGCACTTCAATTGCTTCATGCTGGGCGTTATGCCTTCCATCCGTTTGCCCAAAGTGCTTCCGCAATCCGCGCTCCGATCAGTAAGTTCACGCCTTTTGCCATGAGCGAGAGAGCGATTTGGCGCACGATCAAAGCCTTCGGCCGCAGCGCCGCGCTCGCACGAGAAGCGGGTTATGATGGGGTTGAAATCATGGGATCTGAAGGTTATCTCATCAACCAATTTTTCTGCCATCGTGCCAACCGCCGTTATGATCAATGGGGCGGCTCGGTGGAAAATCGCATGCGTTTTGCCGTGGAAGTCATGCGGGCAGTGAGAAAAGCGGCCGGTGACGATTTTATTGTGATCTTCCGATTATCGATGTTGGATTTGGTCGAGCAAGGCAACACCTTTGACGATGTGGTCGCGCTAGCGAAAGGCCTAGAGCAGGCCGGTGTCACCATTATTAATACTGGTATTGGCTGGCATGAAGCGCGCATTCCAACCATCGCAACGCAAGTTCCTCGCGGCGCCTTTAGTTGGGTGACAGAAAAACTCAAAGGTGAGGTGTCGGTGCCTCTGGTTACCTGCAACCGAATTAATACCCCAGAGGTGGCCGAACAGATTCTCGCCAGCGGTCAGGCTGATATGGTTTCGATGGCACGTCCTTTCTTGGCCGATGCTGCCTTTGTTGCCAAAGCTAAGGCTGGGCAATCGGAGGACATCAATACCTGTATTGCCTGTAACCAAGCGTGCTTGGATCATGTGTTTAAAGGCAAGCGAGCCAGTTGCTTGGTGAACCCGAAAGCTTGTTACGAAACAGAGTTGGTGGCGACGCCAGTTCGGCAAGTGAAAACAGTGGCTGTCGTGGGAGGCGGAATGGCTGGGATCAGCTGTGCCACCGAAGCGGCTGAGCGAGGCCATACAGTGACCTTGTTTGAAAAATCTGATCGCTTGGGTGGGCAGTTTAACTTGGCGATGACCATTCCCGGCAAAGAAGAGTTCCAAGAGACCATTCGCTATTACTTGCGTCGTTTGGAGAAAGCCGGTGTCACCGTCCATCTTAATCACAGTGTTGAGGTCGACACCCTCAGGGAATTCGATGAGGTAGTGGTTGCAACCGGGGTTAAGCCTCGCCGCCCCGCGATTGAGGGCATTGATCATCCTAAGGTGATTGACTATCAAACCTTTATTCGTGAGCAACCTGAGCTGGGGAGTCACATTGCGATTATCGGCGCGGGCGGGATCGGCGTGGATGTGGCCACTATGATCACTGAACCTGCGAATCAACAACTGGACGATTGGTTGAAAGAGTGGGGGATTGATAAAACCATTTCCCACGAAGGGGGATTGTACCCTGCCCATGACACTAAGAGTGACAAGCAAGTATGGGTCCTGCAGCGTCGGGAAGGCCGCGTTGGCAAAGGCCCAGGGAAAACCACGGGTTGGATCCATCGTAAAACTTTGCAAAAACGAGGCGTAAACTTAGTGGGCGGTGTGACCTACCATAAAATTGATGATGGGGGATTACACATCAGCATCAAAGATGAGCCTCATGTCATTCCTGCCGACCAGATTATTCTCTGTGCCGGTCAAGAGTCTGTGAATGCGTTGGCCAAGACACTTGAGTCGGCAGGTTTGCCATTCCATTTGATTGGCGGGGCGGAGCATGCGGGAGAGCTAGACGCTAAACGGGCCATTCGTCAGGGCATTGAAACCGCACTCGCGCTGTAAACCCGTATAAACTGCGCGACTTTGTCGCGCAGTGTCTGTGTTAGCATAAAGCAATCAGTACGATACGCTGCGGTGATACCGTGGCTGCATATACGGGTTACAAGGAAAAGACCATGAACGCACTTGATTTGCTATTACAGCGCCGCTCTATTCCACGTTTAGCCGAGCCAGCGCCAAGCGGCCAAACGTTAGAGAACATTCTWCAAGCTGGATTGCGCGCCCCTGATCATGGCGCATTAACGCCTTGGCAGTTTGTGGTGTGTGAAGGTGAAGGATTAACGCGGCTATCTCAGATTTTAGTGGAGGCCGCGAAAGCCGATGGCGCGGACGATACTGCGATAGAAAAAGCCAAACAAGCACCGTTTCGTGCACCCATGGTCATTGCGGTCATTGCGCGTACACGCTTTCATGAAAAAGTCCCGACGATTGAACAGCATATCTCCGCCGGTTGTGCTACCCAAGCAATGCAAATGGCAGCAGTTGCGCAAGGTTTTCAAGGGTTTTGGCGTACCGGCACCTTTGCCTATCACCCTGTTGTGCGCCAAGCGCTAGATGTAGATGGTGATGATGCGATTGTCGGCTTTTTGTATCTCGGTACTCCAGATTGTGCACCGGCCAATGCACCAACGCGTGATACCAGCAAATACGTGAAGTATCTCTAATTCACTTTTAAAGACCTGTGCATATGTACAGGTTTTTTATTGCGCCCGCCATACGCTTTGCATAACATGTGGTTCATTGCACAGAGTTAGAGAGTGATATGGCGCGCCTATTTATCGCCGAGAAGCCCAGCCTCGGCAGAGCCATTGCCACCGGTTTGTCCAAACCGCAAAAAAACCACAAAGGCTATATCGAAACCGCCAACGGTGATGTGGTGACATGGTGTATCGGCCACTTGCTTGAGCAAGTCGAGCCGGACGCGTATGACAGCCAGTACAAGCAATGGAAGTTAGCACATCTGCCCATCATACCTCAGCAATGGAAACTGCGTCCGCGCAAATCAGCGGCCGGTCAATTAGCGATCGTGAAAAAACTGATCAAGCAGTTTGATCATCTCGTGCATGCCGGCGACCCTGATCGCGAAGGGCAACTACTTGTTGATGAAGTCATTGATTATGCGGGAGTGAGTGCAGCGAAAAAGGCTCGGATTCAGCGCTTGTTAGTCAGCGATCTAAACGTGTCGGCCGTGAAAAAAGCGCTCAGCAAAATGGGTGACAATCACGCCTTTGTTCCGCTGTCCGTATCAGCGTTGGCGCGCTCTCGTGCTGATTGGCTCTATGGGATGAATTTGTCGCGCGCCTACACGTTACTTGGTCAACAAGCGGGCTACCAAGGCGTGTTGTCTGTAGGGCGTGTCCAAACCCCAGTGCTGGGTTTGGTGGTCCGTCGCGATCAAGAAATCGAAGACTTTGTCCCACACCCTTTCTACCAACTCGATGCTCTGTTGCCGTATCAAGGTGAAATGATCCGAGCTAGATGGCAGCCTAGTGACGCGTGCGCGCAATGGCAAGATCCGCAAGGGCGCGTGATTTCTCGCGCGCTGGCCGAAAATGTTGCCAATCGTATTGCTGGCCAACCAGCAAAGGTGACAGAGGCCGAGCGTCAAACCCGCAAGCAGGCTGCGCCGCTGCCCTATAATTTGTCGGCCCTGCAAATTGATGCATCCAAACGGTTTGGCTTTAGTGCGCAAAAAGCGCTAGATATCTGCCAGCAGCTTTACGAGCGACATAAATTGATTACCTATCCGCGTTCGGACTGTCGATACCTGCCTAAGGGCCACTTTGCGGAGGCAGGTAAAGTCGTGCAAGCGATTCGACAAGGGTGCGAACCGCTTATCGATGCGTGCGATCAGGCAGATACCTCTAGAAAGAACAAAGCATGGAACGATGCAAAGGTCGGCGCGCACCATGCCATTATTCCCACCGCAAAAGCGGCGCCTGCTGGGCTTTCTAGTGATGAAGCCAAACTTTACCAGCTCATCGCGCGCCAGTATCTCATGCAATTTTATCCACCGGCGGAATATGCAGAAGGCAAACTGGTGTTTGATATCGCGGGCGGTTGCTTTATTGCCAAAGGAAAAGTCTTGACCATTGCAGGTTGGCGTTCGCTACTGCCGAATACGCAAGTGGCTGAGGCGTCAGCGAGCCCCTTGCCTCACTTACAGCCGGGCGAGCAACTAGTGTGTGAGCGCGGTGAGATAAAAGATTGTATGACAGAACCGCCAGCCGCCTTTACCGAATCGAGCCTGTTGCAGGCGATGACGGGGATCGGTCGCTATGTGCAAGATAAAAAACTGAAGGATATTTTACGAGAAACCGATGGTTTAGGGACTGAAGCAACCCGARCTGGGATCATCGAGTTGTTGCTAAAGCGTGGCTTGTTACTGCGCCAAGGCAAAACCTTACATGCTACACCGAGTGGGAAAGGACTGATTGCCGCGTTGCCGGATAGCGCCACCTATCCAGATATGACCGCGCAATGGGAGCGCCAACTGCAAGACATGGCAGAAAAAAAATGCGCCTATCAACCTTTTATGCATGCATTGACCGAACAATTACAAGGTTYGATTGAGACGGTAAAAACCGCACCGCCACCTACGTCATTGAAGAATTTACCGCCGCCACCTAAGCGTCAATTTACCCGTAAACGTCGCACGGGTGAGAAAACAACGCGGCGCAAGCGTGCACCCAAACGACAAGCGTCTACAGGCTGATGCTATGGGATTAAAACGCATAAGCGGCAATACAGCCCGCCAGCGTCATGACAAACAAAAAGAGTTTGAGCGTCTTTGGATTGGCTGAAATCGCAAACTTGACGGCTACGCGCGCGCCAGTCATGGTGCCGATAGCAAGGAGTAAACCGGGTAGCCAATGCACCAGATCATCGGCGATAAAAACCAGCAGCGATAAGGTGGTGAATGCAAGTGTACAAGCCAGCTTAAGCGCGTTACCGCGCACCAGATCATAATTCAAGGTGCCGCATAAGGCCGCCAGTAACACAAAGCCAACCCCAGCTTGCACAAAGCCACCGTAGAAGCCAGCTAAACATAAACCCAGCCATGCACTCGGTGTGTCTTTCACTTTTTTAATCGGTGTTCCCGGTGGCGGGGTGAGGGTGGTCGGTTTGACTAACATCACCACTGTCATGGTGAGTAGCGTCCCCAGTAAAAGAGGTTTGACCCAGCTGGTGGGCAGCCAAGCGGCGGCAAGTGCGCCAAGTAAGCCACCAATCAGGCTGGGTATCAGCACAGGCCAGATATCTTGCGTATCAAGTTTGTCGTGGCGTTTAAAGCCTGCCATCCCCGAGGCACACTGCAACCACACGCCAACGCGATTGGTCGCATTCGCGACGTCGGCGGGCATCCCCATGACCATTAACGCTGGAAGGGTCAGGTTGGAGCCACCGCCTGCTAAGGTATTTATAATACCGGCAATAAACCCGAGCGCGACCAATATCGCGCCATACTCCATGGTCAGTGTCATCCTTGTCTCCTGATGTCTAAAAAGCCAGCATACCTTACTATGTCAATACGTATTATGCATCGTGCAACGCCTTTGGTGTGTTACTTGATCTGAACCATGTTGTCGGAAACCATTCATCATAAACCGGCCCTAAGTGCTGGCGATTCTACGCGGCGGTTATATAATCCCGTGCTACGCCTGAAGTTGTTCATCATGTTCGCCTAAAAAAGTGGGCGAAATAAGGTTGTATTGCGTCATGCAGCAAGCAGTTCCCTCGGCGCTAGACTCTGTCGCCCGTCGTTCGGCCCGAGTAGGGTTTATATACAATATACTGATTTCTATTATGGTCTTCGTGCTTGTTGTCGCGTCAGTGGAGTTCTGGCTATACCAACAAGAGCATGATAAACAGATAGATAAAGTGCGCGCGGCATTATTGGCCTATCGGTCTCGTATAGAGCTTAACGTGACACAGAACATGGATTTAAGCTACGGCCTAGCAACCTATATCAGTTTAAATCCTGAGCTTACCCAAGAGGCATTTGCCGAGTTCGCGGCGCAATTGATGTCTCAATCTACCCATATTCTTAATTTTGGTGCCGCGCGAAATTGGGTGATTAGTCATGTCTATCCGGAGTCGGTGGGCGAAACTCTGCTTGGTACGGATTATCATGATATCCCGGCACAACTGGAAAGCGTGCGTAACGCCCATGCCTCTGATAAACCCGTCATCTCAGGGCCTGTTGAGCTGCTGCAAGGTGGAACAGCCTTAATCGCGCGACAAAGCATTACCAATGCCCGTAAAAACCTGCCGTGGGGCGTGCTTTCCACGGTGCTAGACATTGAGGCGTTGTTTACCGATAGCTTTACTCAAGGGGAGCGGTTACCCGTTCAAGTTGCCTTAGAAGGGCGCCGACGGCTGACTGAGCCTTTCAAACCTATTTATGGTACGCCGCAAATACATACCCAAGATCCGGTTATCTTGACGATGAGTTTACCATCAGGTCAATGGCGTTTACTTGGGATCCCTGAAGATGGCTGGCACGGTGTGCGTTGGCACCCGAAAGTCTGGCTAATGGGAGTGATTGTACTCGGCTTTTGGCTAGGAGGACTCTACGGTCGTTATAATGCTGGCCGCAGCTTTGCACAGTCAATTGGTCGGGTTGTAGATGATAGCCATCGTTTCCGCAGTATCTTCAAGCGTCATGATGCCGTGATGCTACTGCTGGATGCCAAAAGTGGCGACATTGTCGATGCCAACGACAGTGCGCAACAGTTTTACGGCTATGATCATGCGACGCTGACATCCATGCGGATCAGCGATATTAATACCCATACCGAGAGTGCGTTGCGTCAAAGCCTTTCCCAAGCGCGTCAGCGTGATAAAAACTACTTTATCTTCTCTCACCGTTTGAAAAGCGGTGAGGTGCGTCAGGTTGAGGTGCACTCTTCACCCATCACCATAGGTCATGTCAAATTACTCTTTTCCGTGATCCATGATGTTTCAGAGCGACTTGAGGTTGAGCGTAAGCTGATGCTCAACGCAAAAATCTTCGAACAATCGAGCGAAGGGGTACTGGTGACGGATGCAGACGCCAAGATTGTGGCAGTCAATGGCGGCTTTAGCGCCATTACCGGCTATCAAGAAGAAGATGTTCTAGGAAATGATCCGTCCATTCTTAACTCGGGGCGTCATGATAAAGCCTTTTTCCGCGCAATGTGGGAAGAGGTTGCCCAACAAGGCCGATGGAAAGGAGAAATATGGAATCGGCGCAAAGATGGGGTGGTATATCCACAACTGCTTTCTATCAGTGTGGTGAAGAACGACGCCGGTGAGGTGGTGAATTATGTTGGCGTCTTTTCAGATATCTCCAAGCTGAAAGATTCAGAGAAAAAGCTGATTGATCTCGCGCACTATGATGCACTGACCGGCTTGCCAAATCGCTTACTATTGGCATCTCGCACTAGACAAGCACTCAAGATGCCCATGGGGGCTCATGGCAAACTGGCTCTGATGTTCCTCGACCTTGACCAGTTTAAATTTGTTAATGATAGCCACGGACACGCCGTGGGCGATGAGCTGCTAAAGCTGGTGAGTCAACGCTTGTATGGTTTGTTAAGAGAAGGGGACACCTTAGCGCGACTGGGCGGGGATGAGTTCGTGGTCCTGCGTTTAATTCACAGTGACAAAGCCGCATGCGTCAGTTTGTCCGAAGACATTATTCAGGCGATGAACCGCTTGTTTGTGCTCAGCGGGGGGATTGATGCTCAGATCGGTGTCAGTATCGGTATTGCCCAATACCCAGACAATGCTGCTAATACCGAAGAGCTGCTGACCTTTGCCGATTCTGCGATGTACTTCGCCAAAAAATCGGGTCGCAACACGTATGCGTTTTACAATGATGCGCTAACCGTCGAAGCCAACAATAAATTGCGCTTGGCGGTCGAGCTACGGCAATGCGTGCAAAACGAAGAACTTGAGCTTTTCTATCAGCCACAAGTGGATCTTGTGACCGGTAACATTATTGGTGTCGAGGCACTATTGCGTTGGCACCATCCTGAACGGGGCGTGCTTTCGCCGTTTCATTTTATTGATGTGGCTGAAGAGCGCTCGATTATTCACGACATCACGCAGTGGGTGGTGGAAACCGGGTGTCGTCAGTTAAAACAGTGGCAAGATGCGGGATTGATGGTCTCGTTGGCGGTAAATATCTCACCACGCAATCTGGCCGATATTACCTTTACGCAGGTCGTTGCCGAAGCACTGGAAAAAACGGGCGCCGATCCGCGCTTTCTCGAGTTGGAGATCACCGAAAACACCCTGATTGAAAATCAAGCCAGTGCACTGAAAGTGTTAGAGCAGTTGCGAGAAAAAGGGGTGGGGATTGCGATTGATGATTTCGGGACTGGGTATTCGTCGATGGCCTATTTAAAACGATACCCGATCTCTAAGTTGAAAATCGACCGACACTTTATCAAAGATATCCAAAGTGAAGCACCGGATGAAGAGGAAGTGGCGATCGTGTCTGCGATGATCGCGATGGCCGATAGTCTCGGCATGGGCGTGGTGGCAGAAGGGATTGAAACCACTCACCAACAAGCGATATTGCGTGAGCTAGGCTGTACCTTCGGACAAGGCTTTCTGTATAGCCGCCCGGTGCCCGCAGACGAGATCGCCGAGCTATTCGGCATTGATGAGAGTCTCTGAAAACCGATTAACTCCGCCCTCTATGGTTAGCCCTCACACTTTTGGGGTTGAGAGCCAAGAATGATGTTATGACCTTGCTGTTTTTTTACCCTATGAGAAAACGGCAAGGAGCACGATCATGATCCCCTTATTCTCTTGGCGGCGCATTGCACTGGCTGTGTCGGTTGCCTGTTCAGCTTCGGTGTCTGCAGCGCCACATATCACAGTTTCAACCTCAACCACGCAAACGGATGGGCCGCTTACTGACCAGCATCCCACTGTTTTCTCATTGGGTAAAAATATTTACAAGGTCTCGGTCAGTGGGCTTGATGGTGAATGTGAGGCGACCTCACCCACGCGTGTAAAGTTTAACACGCCAATTCCTTTGTCGTGCCAAGCGGAGAGCCACTTTGAGGTCAATATTCGCTTTGCCGGTGACTATGGTTTCTATTTTGAGCCTAGCACCCACACACTGAGTATTAAGCGAGAACCTAAAAAAACCGCGACCGTGTTTAAACGGCCTTTGCCCGATGTGCAATGCCAAGTTTATCGCGGTGGCCCTGTCACCCTTTCTGTTGGTGAGGCATTCGCGGATGGCACACAACTGACAGAAGCGCTCAGTGGTCAGGTTGTTCGTGTTCGTGACCATCAGGTGACGCTGACCCCAGCATCAAATAGCGGTGGATTGATATTGTTAGCGCCGACCGAGCGCGAACCTCAGGCATTTACCTACCGCAATGCCAATATTTACTTTGTGATGGTTGATCGCTTTCACAATGGCGATCCAAGCAATGATCACAGCTATGGTCGCCATTCCGATAATCAACAGAACATTGGTACTTTCCATGGCGGTGATTTGCAGGGAGTGCTCGAGAAGCTCGATTATATTCAATCACTGGGTACTGACGTGATTTGGCTGTCACCTATTGTCGAGCAGGTACACGGCTTTGTTGGGGGTGGCAGTAAAGGCGCGTTTCCTTTTTATGCTTATCACGGCTACTGGGCGCGAGACTTTACCCAAGTAGACCAAAACTTTGGCGATGATGCGGTGCTGAAAAAACTGGTAGAGGCCGCACATCAACGTGGCATGAAGGTCTTTCTTGATGCAGTGCTTAACCATCCTGGTTACGCCACTTTAGCGGACTTACAACAAGATGGTATTAAGGTGGTCAATGCGGATGCATTACCGGCAAAATGGCAAGATTGGCACCCCAAAAAAGGGCAAAGTTGGCATGACTTTCACCAAGCGGTGGATTATCAAAGCGCAAACTGGCAGCACTGGTGGGGTAAAGATTGGGTACGCGCGGGACTACCGGGCTATGATGCACCGGGCTCCAGCGATCAAACCCTGACCTTGGCAGGGCTTCCCGATTTTAAAACCGAATCGACCAAGTCAGTGACGCCGCCTCAGTGGTTGCTCGACAATCCTGGCACACGTGTAAAAGTCCAAGATGGCTATACGGTTAGTGATTATTTACTTGAGTGGCAAACTCAGTGGGTTGAACGCTTTGGGATAGATGGGTTTCGTGTCGATACGGTTAAACATGTCGACGGTGAGATCTGGCGAGCGCTTAAGCAAAAAGCCAGTGCCGCTTTGGCATCTTGGCGACAGAAGCATCAGCAGTCCGGTGCGCCTTTTTGGATGATGGGAGAAGTGTGGGGCCACAGTGCTTATCGTAGCCCTTATTTCGATCAAGGCTTTGATGCGCTCATCAACTTTGACCTGCAAAAACAGATGGACAAAGGCGCGTACTGTCTCAGCCAAATGGAAGAGACGTATAATGCTTACGCCCAAACGATGCAAAACGAAGCGGATTTTATTCCAGTGAGCTATATGTCGTCACATGATACCGAGCTGTTCTTCAGTCGCTTCAAAGATATGGCGATGCAACGCGGCGCGGCCAATGCACTCTTGCTCTCACCTGGGGCTATTCAAGTGTATTACGGCGATGAGGTTGGCCGAGACTTGGGTCCCTATGGAGATGATTTCCATCAAGGCACGCGTTCTGACATGGTGTGGTCACGTACTCCAGAGCAACAGCGTTTGTTAGCCCATTGGCGTAAGGTCGCTCAGTTTAGGCAGCAGCATCCCGCCGTAGGCGCAGGGATACATCGGGCCATTGCCCAAGACAATGCTTATGTCTTTTCCCGACAGCTAGGTGATGACACCATCGTTGCCGCCTTTGTCGGTCGAACCACAAGCCAACCGTAGAAATGAAAAAGCCCGCCACTCGAAGAGTGGCGGGCGAGAAGATTGGTCGGTCTGACTGGATTTGAACCAGCGACCCCTGACACCCCATGACAGTGCGCTACCAGGCTGCGCTACAGACCGACTAAGCGCTATATTACGAATCACCCTCACAGCTGTCAATTACTCAACGGCATTGTTTTCCTGTTTTTCAATCGTTTGGCTATTAATGCGCCACTTCGAGACTGAAATTAACGGTCATGCTCTTCTGGATGGTAGAAACGCTTCAACTCATGCATGACTTGCATCAAAACAGACAGCTGCGGCTTACCTTCCGGTAAGGGGGTATAGTGTTTGTCATACACTTTATAATTACCGAATTTATCCACTACCGTGGTCTTTTGTGGTTGGACGACCACGATATCACGGCTATCCCCAGCAATAACCCATTTACGCGGGCGATTTTTCAACTCGAACAAATTGGTCCCACTGCTATAGTTTTCAGCCGGTGAACTCACCGACAGCATGGACTCCATCAAAGTGGGAGCCACATCWAGGTGACTACTGTAATTCGTAATTTGTTCTGGGGCTTGGTTTGGCCAATGCATGACCAAGGGCACTTGCAACTGATAACGGCTGTAATTGGTGTTGGAGCCCCAGGTATTTAAACCGGTTTCGTTAAACTCCATACCATGGTTGGACGTGATCATAACCACAGTGTTTTCGAGCTGGCCCGATTGTTTCAAGTCGTCCAATAAAGCGCCAAGCTGGTCATCGATATAGTGCGCGGCGTTGTTGTAACTGTTTTTCAATACCAGCGCCGTTTGGGTATCGACGCCTGCCATCGCGCTATCTAATGACGGTTGGAATGGCTGTGGATAGTCACCGCTTTGCTCGTATTCACTTACGGTGGCGAGCTCCAGATAACCAAACCAAGGCGATGTATCGCGTGCCGCAAGCCATGCTTGCATCTGAGAGACTGCTTCAGCATCGGCCCGCCAAGCGGGAAGATCAGGCTGATCATCGCTTTGTAAGTCGGCGCTAAAGATGCTTTGATAATAAATTGGATTGGTAAAGCCATCGCCACTAAATAGCCCGAGCTGGTAGCGACGATTATTCAATGTATTCATGAGCACCGGTCGCAGGCCTTCGGTGCGTGCACTTTGTGCATAGCTGCCGGGAAGACCATAGAAGAGCCCAAACAGCCCTGCCATGTCGTCATTGCTGCTGCTGAAGTGATTTTTAAACCACAGGTTGTCATTGGCGAAGTGGTAAAGATGCGGCATGGTCACTGGATTGAGCATGTCGGCACGCAGCCCCTCGATCATTACCATCAATAGGTTTTTCTGATATTTACTCGCATCAGGTGCAAACGCGAGTGGCTCCAGCGGATAGCGAATAACCTCGCTATTTTCCTGACCCCGCTGTTCGCGGAGACGTTGGTATTCTTGTCTATCCAGCAAGCCATATTTTTCCATAAAAGTCTTCGCCGTCATCGGGTAGGAGACAGGGAAGGTCGAGCGTTGCGCAGTCACGGGACTATAGATAAAAGCGTCAGCCCAAATATGGATCAGATGGCTAGAAATAAAGCAGATTGCAAACACGGTCGCGACCGGGATCCCGATGCGCTTGCGCGTCAGTTTACGAAGTTTACGCCACACCCATTCTGACATGATTAATTGGAGAATAAAGATAGCTGGCACGGCAACAAAGAGGTATTGCCAGTGTGCATTCATGTCAGTTTTTTCGCCGCTTAACAACAGCTCCCACACCAAGGGGTTAAGATGGAGGTGGAGGGTTTCGTAGGCATAAATATCGAGCAGCAACACCATCATACCCGTGGTCGCCACCAGTACGGCAAACAAGCGCATTAAGCGCTGTGAGGGAATGATAAAACTCGCCGGGAAGATGACCAGTATGTACAACGCAAACACAAGAAAGCCAAAATGGCCGACCCAGTTAAAAATCAGGTACGTTTGTCCTAACAGTGTTTCGGGCCATCCTGACTGGCTGATATAGCGTGTGCCAAGCAACATAGCGGCAATGATGTTAAAAAAGCTAAACCAATGCCCCCAGCTAATCAGCTGAGATACTTTGTCACGATACGATGTTCCGCTATCAACCATACGTCTTTATTCTTCTCTTTTAAGATGCTGCTGCACGGTGCGTTATTGTTTGTCGATAGAAGACAACAACGCTTGGGCGAATTTCTCGGCAAAAGCCTGACGTTGCGCGGCAGGAATATTCTGATTCAGGATATTGGTGGCGACGTTACCGACCACCATGAGCGACAAATCTGTTGACGCATCGTGTTGTTCTAACACGTTGACAACATCACTGATGATGCGTTCCACTTGTTTGTCGTCATACTTTGAAGTTACAGGCATAAATTCGTCTTGTCGTAATAAAACCAAAGCTGCGTATAATAACCCACACTTTAGTCTTACTGAAAATCTTTTCAATCATGAGCCTCACGCTTTCTAACGTAATATTGCATCAAATCGTTAAGCAAGATGATGATTCGCTTAACGTTCATCTTCGTGACGGACCGTTACCGCTCAACGATCAAACTGACAATCTGATGGCCGATGTACATCGGGTATATCACGCAAAAGCAGGCAAAGGGTTTGCTTTATTTGACACTGACAGTGAATTTCAGCAGTGGTTAAAGGAATATCGTGACCAAGCCCTCGACTTTCTCACTTTTTCTGAAAAAGCTGTCGAACGTTTGCGTAATGAACTTGCTAAGTATCCTTTTGCCGACAGCGGTACATTAATCATGGCGCATTATCGTGCGCTTGCGACCGATTATCTGTTTATTGGCGTGGTCGAATCTAAGCACAGTTTGCGGGTGACGGAAGAGCTTGACGTCAACGCGACTGAGTATCTTGACGTGAGTAAGATGGATATTGCGGCGCGGATCGATCTCTCCACGTGGGAAACGGAAGCCGACTCCAATCGATATTTGTCCTTCATCAAAGGCCGAGTCGGGCGCAAAATTGCTGACTTTTTCCTCGACTTCTTGCAAGCGCAAGTGGGCATGGACAGTAAACAGCAAAACCAAGTGTTGATGCAGGCCGTGGAAGATTACTGTGATGATGCGCGTTTGGAAAAAGAAGAAAAGAACGCGTATCGCAAGCAGGTCTTTGATTATTGTAATGATCAACTTAAATCAGGAGATGAAGTGGTAGTGAAAGAGCTTGCTCAAGAACTACCGCCGACGCCTGACGGTGTTGATTTCTACCAGTATGCCAATCAACAAGGTTATGAGCTTGAAGAGCAATTTCCTGCCGATCGGACTACGATGCGAAAGCTTACCAAATTTGTAGGGGCTGGTGGCGGCCTATCGGTAAACTTCGATGCCATGCTGTTAGGTGAACGCGTCTTCTATGACCCAGACACCGATACCCTGACTATCAAAGGCACCCCCCCTAATCTGCGTGATCAACTGCAGCGACGATTAACCAGTCGCGACGACTAATCATCAAGACCAAAGTGATCGATGAGGCTAATCAGTAATGGGTGAATTTCCACCCATTTCTTTTTGGTCCGATCCCGTTTTCGTCGATCCACGCTGAATTGTTCCTGCTTCCTTGTTCACAGATTGACCTTGAGCGCCTAAAACGTAAACGAAACGTTATTTAAACGTCACTCAAATGTCATGAGTGACCTCACTGGCACAAGGAAAGAGGTTGAACAATGAAAAAGCTGACATTGTCTGCAATTGCACTATCGATCACGTTAGCGAGTGCAGCTCACGCTGCCCCTGAAGTGATTAAGTTCTCCCACGTGGTGGCAGAAAACACGCCCAAAGGACAAATGGCGCTGCATTTCCGAGATCTTGTCGCTGAGCGTATTGGTGACAAATACGAAGTGGAAGTGTATCCAAACTCGCAATTGTTTGGTGACGGCAAGGAGATGGAAGCGCTCCTACTTGGTGATGTCCAGTTTATTGCCCCTTCTTTATCTAAATTCTCCAAGTACACCAAAAAACTCCAAGTCTTCGATTTGCCATTTTTGTTTGAGGACATGGAAGCGGTTGACCGTTTTCAGCAATCAGATGCGGGGCAATCGTTGCTGCAGTCGGTCAAAGGTAAAGGCATGATCGGGCTGGGCTATTTGCATAACGGCCTCAAGCAATTGTCTGCCAGTGAGCCACTGCGGGTACCGAGTGATGCGTCTGGTAAGAAATTCCGCATCATGAGTTCGGATGTGTTGGCGGCACAATTTGATGCGGTAGACGCAGTGCCGCTTAAAAAGCCCTTCTCGGAAGTCTTTACCCTTCTACAAACCCGAGCCATCGATGGCCAAGAGAATACCTGGTCAAACATTTATTCGAAGAAGTTCTTTGAAGTTCAGCCTTATATCACAGCATCAAACCATGGTGTGCTTGATTACATGGTTACCACCTCGGCGGAATTTTGGATGCAACTCCCAGATGCTGACCGTGAAGTGCTGAAAAAAGCGTTGGATGAGTCAGTGGCTTATGGCAATCAAATTGCGCAACAAAAAGCAGATGATGACCGCCAGAAGATCATTGACTCAGGACGCAGCCAAATTCTCACTTTGACCGATAAAGAGCGCGGTGAGTGGGTCGAAGCCATGCAGCCAGTGTGGCAGCAATTTGAGGATGAGATTGGCGCTGACTTGATTCAAGCGGCGGTACAAGCCAATCAATAATATCTAGCCGGGGATGCCCCGGCTTTTGTTTTATCTCCGGTCTGACCGGGTTCATCCGTAGGGAGTGTAGGATGATCAAGTTCTTGCATCGATTCGAAGAAACCGTCATTGGATTGCTACTGGTCGCGACGACCTTGTTGGTCTTTGTTGAGGTGGTGCTGCGTTTCTTCTTTAACGAAGGCTTACTTTGGGCACAAGAAGCCACCTTGTATTTATCGGCCTGGATGGTGCTGATTGGCGCGTCATGGGGGATCCGAGAAGGCGCGCATATTGGGGTAGATGCCTTGGTGAAAACATTTTCACCGTCACTGCAAAAGACAGTGACCTTAATTGCACTGGCGCTCGCCATGGTGTACTGCGTGCTGTTTTTCTATGGCAGTTGGGTCTACCTGAGCAAGATGAAGCTGATTGCGATTGAAATGGAAGATATTCCGATAGAAAAGTGGAAAGCCATGCTGTGCTTGCTGATCGGGTTCGCTTTGCTTGGACTGCGCATGATCACTGTGGCTATCGAAGTCATTCAAGGTAAGCGTCTTGGTTTTGGCTTTGCTGATGAAGCGAAGGAGAGCATGCATCTTGCTGAAGAGGGTGTTGAGGGTATGTCAACAAGCCGTTCAGCGGAAGGCAAGGAGGAATCAAAATGACCATTGCGGTTTTGTTTGGGTTATTGTTTTTGTGCATGTTCATGGGCATGCCCATTGCCATTGCGCTGGGATTATCGAGCGTCAGTACCATTTTACTGTTCTCCAATGATTCCCTTGCCTCGATTTCTCTGAAACTTTTTGAAGCGACGACACACCATTACACGCTGTTGGCGATTYCTTTTTTCATCCTATCTTCTGCCTTTCTCTCAACTGGAGGAGTGGCGCGTCGGTTAATTAATTTTGCGGTTGATTGCGTTGGCCATGTACGTGGTGGATTGGCGATGGCATCTGTCATGGCGTGCATGCTGTTTGCGGCAGTCTCAGGTTCATCGCCTGCAACGGTTGCAGCCATTGGCTCGATTGTGATTGTGGGGATGGTAAGAGCAGGCTATCCAAAAGCGTTTGCCGCTGGGGTGATCGCCAATGCGGGCACCTTGGGGATATTGATCCCTCCGTCAATTGTGATGCTGGTATATGCGGCGGCAACGGAAGTATCTGCCTCGAAGATGTTTATGGCAGGCTTTATTCCGGGCTTAATGATGGGCGGGATCCTGATGGTCGCGATTTACATTGTCGCACGCATTAAAGGCTTACCCTCGCAGCCTTTCCCAGGCGTTAGCGCAGTGCTTGGCTCAGGGGCGCGAGCGATGGGCGGACTCATGCTTATCATCATTGTGTTGGGCTCTATCTATGGTGGCATAGCCAGCCCGACTGAAGCGGCTTCAGTTGCGGCTGTGTACGCATGGTTGGTGAGTGTGTGGGGGTACCGTGATATCGGACCGCTGAAAGACACCCCGTGGCGTTTTGAGGGCGAGTCATCAATTCGTGCTTGGGGACGTAATATCGTCCAGCTGCCTTGGGTGATGATACGCTCGGTAACCGATAAAGAAGTGGCCCATGTGGTAAAAGATGCTGCCAAGGTTAGCATTATGCTGCTCTTTATTATCGCCAATGCGATGTTGTTTGCCCATGTGCTGACCACTGAGCGCATTCCACATACCATTGCCGAAAGCATTGTGGCATGGGGGCTGCCTGCGTGGGGCTTTTTAATCGTGGTCAATATCCTCCTATTGATTGCGGGAAACTTTATGGAGCCGTCGGCGATTTTGTTGATTATGGCGCCGATTTTATTCCCCATCGCCATGCAGTTGGGTATCGACCCCATTCATTTGGGGATCATTATGGTGGTCAATATGGAAATCGGGATGCTGACCCCACCGGTTGGGTTGAACCTATTTGTGACGGCGGGGATTACTGGTGAGTCCATCGGTTGGGCAATCAAGGCGGCGCTGCCTTGGCTAAGCTTGCTACTGGTGTTCTTAATGCTGATTACCTACATTCCGCAAATTTCGCTCTTTTTACCTGAGTACCTCGATTCATTGCGCTAGCGAGAGTTGAGTGCTGGTGATGCAAACAAAGAAGGCGCCGAGTCGGCGCCTTCTTTGTCTTCAGATTGCTCGCGGCGAGCGTGCCGCGTGACAAAAAAGATTATGCTTTCTCTGCAGCAGGCGTCATGGTTTCCGCCGCAGTTTGTTTGTCATCTACTTTGTCAACAAACCATCCCATGTAGCTGGTTACGATGGTGACAGCGATACACACAAAGCTTAACCACATAAACGGGGCGTAAGACAGGGTTGCAACACCCAGAATGCTGGCCATGTAGATACCATTGTCACTCCACGGCACCATGCCTGATGTCAGCGTGCCACCGAACTCAGCATTTCGTGATAGGTTTTTGCGTTGATAACCTAAGCGGTCGTAGTTTTTGGCACAGATTTTTGGTGTCAGGATCAGTGATACATACATCGCTGAACCAAAAATGTTCCCCATAAACGCCGTACCAATAGTTGAGGTGGCGAGGCTACCTGCGCTGTTAACGCGACGCTCAAACAGATTTGCGATGGTATGTAAAACGCCGACTTTTTCCAGCAATCCGCCGAAGCCAAGACCAAACACGATCACCGCAACCGAGCCCAGCATCGATTCCATGCCGCCACGGTTTAAGATGGCATCAATAAAGTCGACGCCCGAGGAGATATGAAAAGGCGCCCATGCGGTGTTGATTGCCTGCACGGGAGTCATGTCTTGCAGCATCACCGCCCATACAATACCGAGTAACGAGCCAAAGCTAATTACAGGGAACGAGGGTAGACGCATCGCAAGCAATACCAACACCGCCAAAACAGGAATGAAAGAGAGCGGCGTGATCACAAATTGATCTTCCATGGCCAACATCACGGTCTCAACTTGGCCCATGTCCACGTTGCCCGCGTAGTGCCATCCTACAGCGGTAAAGAGAATACCGGTGATGATGTAGCTGATAAGCGCAATTGGCAGCATGCCTTTAATGTGCTCAACGATCTCAACGCCTGACATTGATGAGGCCAAAATCACCGAATCTGAGAGCGGCGACATTTTGTCACCAAAGTAACAACCAGAAAGCACGGCGCCTGCGGTCATGGGGGCGGGAATACCTAAACCTTGCCCAATGCCCATCATGGCGATGCCGGCTGTACCTGCCGAGCCCCAAGAGGTTCCGGTAGCCAATGCGGTGAGGGAACAAATCAACATGGTCGCAAGAAGGAAAATAGAAGGGTGAATTGCTTTCAGACCATAGAAGATAATGGTTGGAACGATACCACCTGCAATCCATGTACCGACTAAGGCACCGACCGAAAGCAGAATAAGCACAGCGCCTAAACCATTTGAGATCCCTTTCGTGGCAGCAGCCTCAAGGTCTTTATATTGATGACCGAGTTTTAGGCCTAATACCATGATCACGAACCAGCCGATAAACAGGGCCAATTGGATCGGGAGATCGAGTTTTGCCGTAAATGAAAACGCTAGCGCGAGAAATATACCGAGCGAGAGAATCACTTGAAAGACTGATGGCAGTCTTGCTTGTTGTGTTGTCATAACCTTAACCTTCTTCACGTCGCACTCCTTGCAAAGCCGTGGGGCGAACGTATCGACATCATTATTGGAAGGTGGACCTAATGTGATAACGCGACTACTCCCTGCGCAATTTAACCCCTTTAACCAGGGCTAAACTCACATCACTCTCCGTGTGTCAGTATCCTATTCCGTTTGTGAGGCGACATACTCTAGCTAACACCACAAAGAGATGGGAAACATTTTTGCCAGTAATGTGAGTCTTCCGCGAATTAGGTTGCGATTACCGTATCCAGGTTAACTCTAGGGAAAGAGTTGGTTTTAAATTAATTAAAATATGGTTTTTATTTTGTTGCTAGTTGTGTGTTTTTTCGTCGCACGTACGTTAAATGTCTTCATACACATCTGTCTGGATTCCTTTGGTTTGATGAGGAATTGAACAGTTAATGACCTTGACCTGACTATCGTAAATCGACGTGTTAGTATCAAAAGCGTTTTTTCACTGACCGAACCGTGCTTATCTGGTTAAGCGTTTGGTTCAGTCACACAACATGGAGTGTGAAATTATGATGCGAGTAGGTTTAATTGGCTGGCGTGGCATGGTGGGATCTGTGCTGATGCAGCGTATGGTAGAAGAAAAAGACTTTGACCATATTGAGCCTGTCTTCTTCAGCACCTCACAAGTTGGCATCGCGGCCCCGAATTTCGGCAAAGATGCGGGCATGCTTAAAGATGCTTACGACATTGAGGCCCTTAAAACCCTAGATGCTATTATCACCTGCCAAGGCGGGGATTACACCAACGCGGTTTATCCTAAGTTGCGTCAAGCTGGCTGGAAAGGCTACTGGATTGATGCAGCCTCATCATTGCGAATGGCAGATGATAGTATCATCACCTTGGATCCGATTAACTTTAAACAGATTCAAGCAGGGATCCACGGCGGTACACGCACGTTTGTGGGCGGTAACTGCACCGTTAGCTTAATGCTAATGGGCCTAGGCGGTCTTTACCAATCAGGTTTGGTCGAGTGGATGACGGCGCAAACCTATCAAGCCGCGTCTGGCTCTGGCGCCAAGCATATGCGCGAGCTGATCAGTCAAATGGGCGTGATTAACGATGCGGTCAACACCGATCTGGCCAGTCCCGCGACCTCGATTCTCGACATCGACCGTAAAGTCGCCCAGACCCTTCGCTCCGATGATTTCCCTGCCGATAACTTTGGTGTGCCACTAGCGGGCTCACTGATCCCTTGGATTGATGTGAAACGTGATAATGGTCAGAGCAAGGAAGAGTGGAAAGCGACTGTTGAAACCAACAAAATCTTAGGTCTACAAGACAATCCAATCCCTATCGATGGCACTTGCGTACGTATTGGTGCAATGCGTTGTCACAGCCAAGCCTTAACGGTGAAGCTGAAAAAAGCAGTACCAATGGATGAAATCGAAGAGATGATTGGTTCGCACAATGATTGGGTGAAAGTGGTACCTAATGAACGTGAAGTGACCATGACTGACTTGAGCCCAGCGAAGGTGACTGGCACATTATCGATCCCGGTAGGCCGCCTGCGTAAACTGGCAATGGGTGATGATTTTCTTAATGCCTTTACGGTGGGTGACCAACTGCTTTGGGGGGCGGCTGAGCCACTGCGTCGCTCGCTGCGCATTATCTTAGCGGAAACCGCGCAAGATTAATGATGGCTATTTCGCCAAACCAAGCCGCCAATTTGGGCGGCTTTTTATTGCCCACCATTTAAGGATCGTCGCCAGCTCACTGTCGCCAGTGTGTCATACTGAATATGAACCATAAAAAAGGAGGCGATATCCGCCTCCTTCTGACTGGGTATGTGACGTTAGGTCATTAAGCGGCGAAGTTTTTCGCGACAAATTCCCAGTTGATCAGTTTCCAGAACGCAGCCATGTAATCTGGACGTACGTTACGGTAATCGATGTAGTAAGCGTGTTCCCAAACATCAACAGTCATCAGTGGCGTTTCACCGTCGTGAGTCACTGGTGTTTCGGCATTTGAGGTGTTCACGATTGCCACAGAACCGTCCGCTTTTTTGACCAGCCAAGTCCAGCCAGAGCCAAAGTTGTTCACTGCTGAGGTAGTGAACTGAGTTTTGAACTCTTCGAAAGAGCCAAACGCTTTGTTGATTGCGTCTGCTAGCTCACCAGTTGGCTCGCCACCACCGTTCGGGCTTAGGCAATGCCAATAGAAGGTGTGGTTCCACACTTGAGCTGCGTTGTTGAAGACACCGCCTGAAGAGGTTTTGATGATGTCTTCAAGTGATTTACCTTCGAATTCAGTCCCTTCGATCAGACCATTGAGCTTAACCACGTAAGTGTTGTGGTGTTTGCCATAGTGATACTCGAGGGTTTCTTTTGAAATGTGTGGCTCTAGCGCGTCTTTCGCGTAAGGCAGTTCAGGTAGTTGGAATGACATTGCTTATATCTCCGTTTTTATATGGGGAGTGCTTCCTGTAGTCCGACACCGACATTCTCTAAAGAGGGAATGTTCTCAGCTGATACCGCTGTAAAACATGACCCCATGGCGGTGTGGCTACTCTTTTTCGTTTTGCTCCGCCTAGTTTAGCAAGTTTTTACTTTATTAAAAGGATGGCGGCAAAATTTTTGTTGCTAATCCCACAATGGATTTAGGCATTTTTTTCCAATCGGTTAGCAAGTAGAATCAAGGGTAAGACTCAAAGACAGTGTTCGAGGAAGCAATGGAAACGATTGATAAGATTAAGCAGCAAATCGAAGAAAATGCGATTCTGCTGTATATGAAAGGCTCTCCTAAGCTGCCAAGTTGTGGTTTTTCATCACAAGCATCACAAGCGCTGATGGCATGTGGCGAAAAGTTTGCTTATGTAGACGTACTCCAAAACCCAGATATCCGCGCTGAACTCCCCGTTTATGCCCAGTGGCCAACCTTTCCACAGCTTTGGGTTGAGGGTGAATTAGTCGGCGGTTGTGACATTATTTTGGAAATGTTCCAAAAGGGTGAGTTACAGCCACTCGTCAAAGAAGCGGCAGAGCGTCGTGACGCGAGCGAAAATGAGTGATTGAGAAGACACACATTCGCTGAAGTACGCAAAAAGCCACGTTGAGAAACGTGGCTTTTTTATCGCTGACAGAGGCCTTTGCGATTACAGCACCATCGCCGCTAACCAGCCAAAGGCAATCAGAGGTAGGTTATAGTGGATAAAGGTAGGAACCACTGTATCCCAAATATGCTCGTGCTGTCCGTCGGCATTGAGCCCTGATGTTGGACCTAAAGTCGAGTCGGATGCCGGGGAGCCCGCATCACCAAGCGCGGCAGCCGTGCCGACCAATGCGATAGTCGCCATTGGTGAGAAACCAAACGCCAAAGACAATGGCACATAGATGGTTGCGATAATCGGAATGGTCGAGAACGATGAGCCAATGCCCATGGTCACCAACAAGCCAACGACCAACATCAGAAACGCGGCTAGCGGCTTGTTGTCGCCAATTGAGCCAGATAAGGAGCTGACGAGCGATTCAACGCCGCCGGTGGCCTTCATCACCGCCGCAAATCCCGCCGCCGTGATCATGATAAAGCCGATCATGGCCATCATGTGGACCCCTTTGGTGAACACATCTTGGGTGTCTTTCCAGCGGATCACGCCGCCAAAGGTAAATACCATAAAGCCTGCTAATGAGCCCACAATCATTGAGCCTGCCATCAACTGAACGCTTAGGGCGGCGATAATTGCGACGCCAGCGACCCAAAGATTACGAGACTCAACCTGATTGTTTTCAGGTTCGGCATCGAGAATTGCGCCTTCCTGATACTGCCGTGGCTTGCGATAGCTAATAAAAGTGGCGATCAGTAAGCCCACGACCATGCCAGCGGCGGGAAGCAACATTGCGGTTGGTACTTGAGCGGCAACCACATCGAGGCCATTTTCATTCAGGTTTTTGAGCAAAATGTTGTTCAAAAAGATGCCACCAAAGCCAACGGGTAACACCATATACGGCATAATCAAACCGAAGGTCAGCACACAAGCTACCAAACGGCGATCGAGCTTTAAGCGTTGGAACACATGCAGTAACGGTGGGATCACAATAGGAATAAATGCAATGTGTACGGGGATCGCGTTCTGAGACGAAATGGCGAGTAAGCCGAGTAAAATTAAGACAAGATACTTGAATGTGGTTGTCGCAGCGTCGGTTGGGCGTGCATTGAGTTTACGGATGACCGCATGGGCGAGCACATCTGTGATCCCCGAACGGCTAATTGCTACGGCAAATGTGCCAAGCATGGCATAACTTAGAGCAATAGTGGCGCCACCACCTAATCCACCTTCAAAGGCGCTGATGGTGTCTGACAAGCTCAAGCCGCCAACCAATCCACCTAAGACGGCGCTAAATGTCAACGCAACCACGACATTGACGCGCATTAGCGCCAGTGCCAGCATGACACAGACCGAAATAACTACCGGGTTCATGAAAACTTTCCTGTTATGGGCATTGTGACTGCAGCTAAGCTGCGGGGTCTATCTATGGTTTTGTAATTAAGCCACCCAGTTTGCGCAAAAATTTGTCTGTGTCGAGGGGGAATCGACTTTTTTTGTTATTTTATTTCATCAAAAAAAGTGAAGGTCGCTAAAGCGCTAAAAAATTGGCTTGCCAGTTTGTTTGGTTGTCTACCTATTTGGCAGGTTGATTTCTGCAGCAGAAAAGATTTTTATTACTTCGACACGAACAAAAAAACGGCCAACATAAAGCTGGCCGTTTGATACGAGTATTTGCTGATTGAGGTTAGAACAAGTAGTTCAGCTGCAACCCGTAGATATACGCGTCACCACCGGCTGAGAAAGCAAAGCCATCCTCGCTTCCGTCTACCTGCTCTCCGTCCAAGTACGCAAATCCAGCATCAATAGAAAGGTTGTCATTTGCAGTATAGGTTGCACCTAGACTCCACCAATGACGATCAGAGTCAGGAATGCTCAGTGTGCGATCTTTAGCGTTTACAGGACTCTCGTCATACGCATAACCCGCTCGGAACGCCCAGTGGTTGTCCATGGTATAGGTGGCACCCAACGCATAGCGCCAGCTGTTATCCCAGTTTTCATCTTTTTGCAAACACTGCCCGGCGGTGCCGTCATTACAGTTTGATGGAGAGCTAGTCGCCTTTAACTCTTGGAAGCTATCCCATCCGATATACATAGCACTATAGTGTAGTGCGATCTGTTGGTTRAGCTGGTGGAAGCCTGAAAACTCAATGATTTCGGGGAGGTTTAGCTCAAGTTCGCCTGATACTGATTGTCCAGGCTTGCCTACAGAAGCTGTGGCTAGCCCTTCATAGTTACCCTCAAGGGTAATATCAGACTGTGAACGATAAGAAAGTCCGAAGCGATTATCTTCGTTAACTTCCCATAGAGCACCAAGGTTCCATCCAAAACCCCAGCCATCACCTTTGAGGTGCGCGATGCGATCCGTTGCTGAAGATGTACCAGGCAATGAGGGTGTTCCCGCAGCGGCACCAGCAAATCGATTCAACTCTGCATCTGCATAAATTGCGCTAATGCCCGCGCCGACACTCCATTGTTCGTTAATTTTGTATGCGATGTTAGGGTTGAAATTCATCGTGACGAGTGCTGTATCCCCAGCACCCACACCAGCCGCAAAATCTTTAGGATATTCGGTAGATAGGCCAAAATTAGAGAAGGCGGAAAAGCCAACAACAATTTGGTCATCGATAGGATGGATTAAATGGAAGCTAGGTACGTACTCGGTTGGCGCTATATCTTTCGCTTCTGTAGACATTCCTAGAGCTTCTAGAGCTGCTTTTGATACTGCACCATTGTTTGCGCTTTGAACGTCCGCATGCACATCTGGGTCAATGATACTTAAACCACCCGAAAACGCGGTGGTATTGAAGCGGGTTAGGGCGGCAGCGTTTCGTGCGCCGACTGCGGCATTATCCGCAATCGCGGCTTCACCGGCAAAGGCTCGCCCTAAACCGGATACCGAGGTCTCTGACACTTGGAAGCCGGCACTATGAGCTTGCACGGCTAGCAAAGATAAACTGGTTGCCACTAGCGATTTTTTAAATAGTGATGACATAGCGCGCCTCACTCCTTGATTATTTAGCTTCTTGTCCTTTAGGGCCGCCCCCTTCCGTGCCCATGTTCTCTGGGCTACAAAAGTGGTCGGATGTTATTCACACCTAATAGTGGCACCGATTTGCCATTTGTTAAAGGGAGGTTTCAAAAGGGAAAGCTAAGTGATATGCGAGAATTGTTAGCATGCGTTTGTATTGGACGTTTTAAGTAAAAACTCTACTCAATGATTTATTAAAATACTTATTGATTTTACGCCTTTTTTCTTGCTGTGCTTTGTTGCGCATGCTTTGTGTGCCTGTTTAAATTCTCTTTGTGGAAGCGTTAAGGTTAGGTGACAACCAGATCGCAAAAATGTGATGGCAAACATATTGTTAACAAAATGAATAGGGCGTATTTAAAGCTTAAGAGCCTAAAGTCGAGGGAAGGTGTCTGGGTGAAAAAAGCGACCCGATTGGGTCGCCTCATGCATGGATAATCTTAGGTCTCCGATGCCGTCGATGCATCGCTGTTCTCGGACGTGATGGCTAGTGGCCAGCCGCCTAGGCGTTTCCAGCGATTAACTATCTCACAGAAGAGCTCTGCGGTGCGCTCAGTATCATAAAGGGCGCTATGTGCTTCTTTATTGTCGAATGCAATCTCAGCGGCTTGGCAGGCTTTTGCTAATACCGTTTGTCCGAGCGCAAGCCCACTGAGTGCCGCTGTATCAAATGTCGCGAAAGGATGGAAAGGGTTGCGCTTTAATTGCGCGCGTTCAGCGGCGGCCATGACGAAGCTATGATCAAAGTTTGCATTGTGGGCGACCATGATCGCGCGCTGGCACTCTGCCGCCTTTTGCTCTTTACGGATCAGCTTGAAAATCTCGCGCAGTGCTTCTCCTTCATCAACCGCGCCACGCAGTGGGCTAAATGGGTCTCGAATGCCAGTAAATTCGAGCGCCGCTGGCTCAAGGTTTGCGCCTTCAAATGGCGTGACATGAAAGTGAATGGTTTTATCTGGTGTCAGCCAGCCTTGTTCATCCATTTTTAGGGTGACGGCGCAGATTTCTAACAAAGCATCGGTTTTTGCGTTAAATCCTGCGGTTTCTACGTCCACAACAACAGGAAAATAGCCGCGGAAACGGGCTTTAAGGCTATTTGGATCGAGATCTTGGCTCATGCAGTCGTCACTTTACTGGGAAGAATAAAAGCGTGATTATCGCAAATCGCGGCGTTAAGCTAAAGTCGGCGTGACTCACGTCGATATCTTAAGTTACACACTGCGCTAAAGCGTAAAGAGAGTATGATGCGAAAATCGGTTTTTAGGACAATGAGTCGCCCGTCGGTGTTCGGGATAATGGTTGCAGTCAGCGGGCTATGGCTGGCCTTACCCGCATGGGCAAACAAGCTTTACGTCGCGCCGTTAGGGGAATCCAACTGGACGGTCACCATAGATACGCCGATTGAGTGTCGCTTGGAGCACATCATTCCTCGTTATGGGCAAGCCTCATTTACCTCTCGCGCCAGTAAAGAGATGAATTTAGACTTTGAACTCGATATGCAGCGTCCGATGGGAAAAACCGCAGACGTTTCTTTGCTCTCTATGCCCGCAGACTGGATGCCTGGTGAGCCGGCGAAATATATGGATCAACTGAAGTTCTTCAAGCAATTTGATGGTTATGTTGGCGGACAAACGGCATGGGCGATGCTCAGTGAGTTAGAAGATGGGCGATTCCCTACCTTTAGCTTTCAAGATTGGCAACGACAACAGCAGCGTGTTGATATTGCGCTGTCTGCGGTGGCGTTTGGTGCGCCATATCATGAGTTTAGCCGTTGCTTAAATAGCCTACTGCCGTATGCGTTTGAAGATATTTCATTTACGGTGCTGCGGTATCAAGAAAACAGTGATGAACTGACGAAAGCGAGTATGCAGCGCCTGACACAGATCGCAGAGTTTGTTCGTTACAGTGATGATATCGATCTTATCCTTGTGGCAACGTATTCGGACTCCCGCGGAACACGTGCCGCTAATCAGCAAATGTCTGAACGGCGCGCCAAAAAGTTACGCGACTATTTTACGTCTCTTGGACTTCCTGAAGATAGGATTACGGTGGAAGCCTATGGGGAGCGACGTCCAATTGCAGACAATAACGACCCGATTGGACGAAGCAAGAACCGACGCGTGGTGATCTCTTTAGGACGGACCTTGCTGTAGCCCTGATTGAATGTCAAAAAGCCCAGCATGACCGCTGGGCTTTCTATTCTCACCACGGCGTAAATCGTGGTAATTAACCGCGTGAGTTAGCCGTTTAGGCCGGCAGACGCGCTTTTGTTCTGGATCAGCTCGAGCTTGTAACCGTCTGGGTCAGTCACAAAGGCAATTTCAGTACTGCCACCTTTTACTGGACCTGGCTCACGGGTAATGTTTCCACCAGCCTGACGGATTTGCTCACAGGTCGCGTAGATGTCGTCGACACCAATAGCGATATGACCAAATGCGTTGCCATGATCATAGTCGCTCTCGCCCCAGTTATAAGTGAGCTCAATCACCGCCCCTTCAGATTCATCACTGTAGCCGACAAAAGCCAAACTATATTTGTATTGCTCATTTTCATTGGTGCGCAGTAGGCGCATTCCCATCACCTCAGTGTAGAACTTGATGGCACGATCAAGGTCTCCTACACGGATCATGGTATGTAAAATTCTGCCGTTCGACATGACGTTGCTCCTTTTTTCGTTTACCAGTCACTAACCTGTAGCGGTTAGCTTTCGGGGTAGACTTTCTCTTTGTATTCACACAGATCTTCAATGATGCAACTCCCGCAGCGCGGCTTGCGCGCCAGGCAGGTGTAGCGTCCATGCAGAATAAGCCAATGATGAACATCAACTTTGAATTCTTTTGGCACCACCTTGAGCAGCTTTTCTTCTACGTCGTTCACGTTTTTGCCCACGGCAAACTTGGTGCGATTCGAGACGCGGAAAATATGCGTATCGACCGCAATAGTGGGCCAACCAAATGCCGTATTGAGTACCACGTTGGCCGTTTTACGCCCGACACCGGGAAGGGCTTCCAAGGCTTCTCTGTTTTCAGGCACTTCGCCTTGGTGTTTTTCGACCAAGATGCGACAGGTTTTAATCACGTTTTCTGCTTTTGAGTTAAACAGCCCGATGGTCTTGATGTACTGTTTAACGCCTTCAACGCCTAAATCCAGTAACCCCTGTGGTGTATTGGCTACCGGATAGAGCTTTGCCGTGGCTTTATTTACGCTCACGTCTGTTGCTTGTGCTGAGAGTAACACTGCAATAAGCAACTCAAAAGGAGTTGACCAGTTCAACTCCGTTTGAGGGTTAGGGTTATTGTCTCTCAGTCGTTCTAGTATCTCTTGACGCTTTTGTTTGTTCATCGTGCTACTCAGTTACTGATTCCCTGTGATCCGCGCGCGCTCGATAACAGGTTTTTGGTCTTTTTCTGTTTTGCTGGCCAAGTGCTTATCAATAATATTTTTCAGCGCAATGAGAAACCCGACCGCAAGGAAAGCGCCGGGGGGCAAAATGGCGAGCAAAAAGCTGGTGTCAAATTGAAAAATCTCAATCCTGAGCGCAGCGGCCCAGTCCCCGAGCAATAGGTCAGCACCATCAAATAAGGTGCCGTTGCCCAGTATTTCGCGGATGGCGCCAAGAATCACGAGAGCGGCTGTCATTCCTGTCCCCATCCAAAAGCCATCACTGATTGACAGTCCCACCGGGTTTTTAGAGGCAAAGGCCTCTGCACGACCAATAATGATGCAGTTGGTGACGATTAATGGGATAAAAATCCCTAGTGATTGGTAAAGGCCAAAGGCATAGGCATTCATCACCAACTGAACACAAGTTACCAAAGAGGCAATGACCATCACGAAAATCGGGATACGGACCTCTTTGGGTACCCAATCTCGAATCACAGATACAATGAGGTTTGAGCCGACGAGAACCGCGAGGGTCGCCACCCCCAATCCGAGGGCATTGGTGACGGTTGCTGATACTGCTAACAGCGGGCATAGGCCTAAAAGTTGTACGAAGGCTGGGTTGTTACTCCACAAGCCGTTTYTCATCAACTCTTTATGGGCGGTGTTCATCATTGACCTCCACAATTAACGGGCTGATTGATCAGTACATCTTGATTCTGGCTGACAAACCAAGCTGCCTTTTTCACCGCTTTTACCACGGCTCGAGGCGTGATTGTCGCGCCGGTAAATTGGTCGAATTGTCCGCCATCTTTGCGCACGGCCCACCGATTATCGTTCTCTGCCGTCACTTTTTTACCCGCAAAGCTTTGAACCCAGTCTGAAACACGAATATCGACTTTATCACCCAGCCCTGGTGTTTCATTGTGGGCAAGAACACGCACACCCAATACGTTATGGCTGGTGGCATCCATCCCAATGAGCACGCTAATCGCGCCATTGTAACCATCGGGAGCAATGGCTTGAATGGCCACTGCGGTGACTGTGTCATTTTGGGTGGCAACGTAAAAAGGCTGTGCTTCGTCGGTACCTAATGCATCGGTATTTTGAATCAAGCGACAGGTCTTGTGTAAGGCGTTGTCGTGCATCGATTCAGGGATCACTTGGTTCAGGGCCTTCGCCAACTGTCTTTGTTGTTGCTCTTGAATCGTGTCTTCGGTGAGCGCATGTGTAATAGCAACTAACGCGGTGGAGAGCAGTGCCGCTATCGCAAGGATCCCACCGTGTTTGCGAATGGTTTCAATCATGATTGTGACTTCTTCTCTGCACGTTTATGGGTGTGGCCATAGGTACGTGGCTTGGTGTAATAATCAATCAAAGGGACGCACAAGTTGGCGATAATCACGGCGAAAGCCACACCGTCTGGATAACCGCCCCAAGTACGAATTAAGAAAACCAATACCCCAATAATACCGCCGAACCACAAACGCCCTTTATCAGTGGTGGAGGCAGAAACTGGATCCGTGGCGATAAAAAAAGCGCCGAGCATGGTTGCCCCCGACAAGAGGTGAATGAGCGGAGAGGCTAATTGGTCGGGCGCGATCAAATGGCCGATTAAAGCGCATGTCAGCAAGGCGGAGAGCATGGCAACTGGAATATGCCAGTTGATGATGCCACGTTGAATTAGCACCAATCCGCCCACCAAATATAGGGCATTTACCCATGCCCACCCTTCGCCAGCAATGGCACTGAAAATAGGCTGTTGAAGCGCTTCGCTGACCGTTTTACCCCCAGCGAGTGCTGTTTTAATCGTATCGAGAGGCGTGGCCATAGTGACGCCATCAGCGGTCATGCGTAATTGGTTAACGCTAAAGCCGTCTAAGGTGAAACCACTGAAAATTGCAGATAAAGCATCGCCTAAGGTGAGTGGATAGGCGGCGAGACTCTCTGGCGGAAGCCAAGTGGTCATTTGCACAGGAAATGAGATCAAAAGCACCACATAGCCAACCATGGCAGGGTTGAATAGATTCTGTCCCAAGCCGCCATAAATATGCTTCGCTACAATGATTGAAAACAGCGTACCAATCACGATGACCCACCAAGGCGCGAGCGGTGGAATGGCCACAGCGAGCAGAAATGCAGTGAGTAGCGCACTATTATCACGCAAATAAGCAAGCGGGGGGCGTTGACGAAGTCGCATAACGACCGCTTCAGCTGCCCATGCTGTCGAGATGGCAAGTGCCAACTGAATGATGACTCCCCAACCAAAGAAGTACCACTGGGCCGCCAAACCAGGTAGTGCACACAGAAGGACTGTAAGCATGATTTGACTGGTTGAGCGCTTGTTGTGGGCGTGCGGAGAGCTAGCAATAAAAAACGCCACGGCAATTATTCCTTATCTTCACTGGTTTGTTGGGCAGCTTTTCTCGCTTTAGCGCGCGCAACGGCGGCTGCGACAGCTGCTTTCTTGTCATTTTGTGGCTCAGCGGATGGTGTAGACGCTTGATGACTCGCCTCACTATCCGTTGATTCTTGCTGTGCTGCTTTACGCGCTTTGGCACGGGCAACGGCTGCTGCGACTGCAGCTTTTTTATCACCCGCATCAGTGCTGTCTGGTGTCGCGGAAGCGGGTTCCGCAGGCGCATCGGATTGCTCAGCCGCTTTGCGTGCTTTGGCGCGGGCAACGGCCGCTGCGACTGCAGCTTTTTTATCACCCGCATCAGTGCTGCCTGGTGCCGCGGAAGCGGGTTTAGCAGGCGCATCGGATTGCTCAGCCGCTTTGCGTGCTTTGGCGCGGGCAACGGCCGCGGCCACCGCCGCTTTTTTATCTCCTGTATCGGTGCTGTCTGACGTAGCGGAAGCGGGTTTAGCAGGCGCATCGGATTGCTGTGCTGCTTTACGGGCTTTAGCACGGGCGACGGCTGCGGCCACCGCAGCCTTTTTATCACCCGCATCGCTGCTTTCCGGTGCCGCGGAAGTGGGTTCCGAAGGCGCATCGGATTGCTGTGCCGCTTTGCGCGCTTTGGCACGGGCGACGGCCGCTGCGACCGCCGCTTTTTTATCACCCGCATCGCTGCTGTCTGATGTCGCAGAAGCGGGTTTCGCAGGCGCATCGGATTGCTCAGCCGCTTTGCGTGCTTTGGCGCGGGCGATGGCAGCGGCGACTGCATCTTTCTTTTCGCTGTTTTGCTCTGCGTCTACAGGCGTTGCGGCAGCTTTTGCTGCTTTTCGCTCACGAGCCTGCTGCTTGCGTGCCTCTCGCAGCTTCATCATTTCGCTGTTGTCGGGTGTTTCTTGTCCCGCCTTAGCGGCTTCCGCTTGTTTTGCTTTAGCGCGAGCAATGGCTGCTGCAACGGCAGGTTTTACGTCACTGTTTTGCTGGGCGGCTTTTTTCGCTTTAACACGCTCAACAGCAGCTGCGAGCGCATCATTGTTACCTGCATTCTGCTGAGCGGCTTGCTTACGGCGTTCTGCAGCTTGGCGGTGTCGCTCTTCACGCTCTTGCTTTTCGCGCTCCATACGTGCTTTTTTAGCCTCAAAGCGCTGACGTGCGCGCTCGGCGGCCTCTTTCTCTGCTTCTATTTCACGTATTTCAGCTTTTGCTTGGCGATAGTATTGCACCAAGGGGATTTCGCTTGGGCACACGTACGCACAAGCTCCACACTCGATACAGTCAAATAAATCGTAATCTTGGCATTTGTCGTAGTCTTGATCTTTGGCGTACCACTGCAATTGCTGAGGAAGTAAATTAACAGGGCAGGCATCAGCACAGGCGCTACAGCGAATACAGGCCATTTCCTGTTGAGCTGGGGCGATTTCTCGGCGAGTGGGGACCAATATACAGTTAGTGGTTTTGGTCACAGGAACCTCGTCATGAGGTGCCGTAAAGCCCATCATAGGGCCGCCGATAATCACACGGGGTAATTTTTTATCTTGCTTGTAGCCATGCTGGGCAAGCAAAAACGCAATGGGTGTACCTAATAATGCCCAGCGGTTCTGCTGCGTTTGTAACGTTTTCCCTGTAAGGGTGACCACACGTTGAATCAAGGGCTCGCCATCGATCACCGCACGCTTAATCGCGTAGGTCGTTCCGATGTTTTGCATCAGCACACCAATACTGGCGGGAAACGCTTTGGCCGGTACTTCCTTACCCGTGATCAGTTTGATCAGTTGCTTTTCACCACCTGATGGGTACTTGGTGGGCACCACTTGAATTAAGATCTCTTGCTCAGCTTGTGCTGCCGCTGCTTTTAATGCCGCGATGGCCTCGGGTTTATTGTCCTCAATACCAATCACGGCAAGTTTTGGTTTGACAATATGCATGAGGATCTGGGTGCCGGTGATGATTTCGTTGGCACAATCTTGCATCAAACGATCATCTGCCGTGATGTAAGGCTCGCACTCTGCTGCATTGATAATCAGGATCTCGGTGCGGGCGACGCCACTTTGTAATTTGCGTGCAGTCGGGAAGCCTGCACCTCCCATGCCGGCAATACCCATGGCACGAATGTGGTTGATCAGCTGTTCTGGAGCTTGTTCGCGATATTGCCGTAAATGTGGCTTTGGTCCCCAAGTATCTTTGCCATCCGGTGCGATAACCACACATTGATCCGATAAGCCCGATGGGTGCGCGATGGTTCTCTCTTCAATCGCGATCACTTTTCCTGACGTTGGGGCATGGATGGGAACGCATTGCTGCATATCGGCTTCGGTCAGTGGTTGGCCGGCTAAGACCTGATCGCCAACCTTGACCAGAAGTTTACCCTTGCTGCCAATGTGTTGTTTAAGCGGAAGCACCAAGGTTTCTGGCATGGCTACCGGTAGAATGGCACTGTGATTGGACTGTTTTTTGTTTTCAGGAGGATGAATGCCGCCATGGAAGTCCCAAACTTGGCCGTGTTTGATTTGCTCAATAAGGCTTGACATCAAGCTTGTGCTCCCTGTTTATTTGTTACGTCAACCACAGGAATTTGTTCCAGTTTCCACTTCCAAGTCTCCGGTGTGTCTTGTACCGGAATCATTTCAATACAATCCGTGGGGCAAGGGGCTACACACAGGTCACAACCGGTACAGTCTTGCTCGATAACGGTATGCATCGCTTTTGTGCTACCCACGATGGCATCCACTGGACAGGCTTGGATACACTTGGTGCACCCAATACAGTCTTCTTCGTGGATAAAGGCGACTTTTTTGACGCTTTTTTCTTCGTCATGCGCCAGTTCTGTTGCTTCGACCCCCATCAAGTCGGCTAAGTTCTCAATGGTTTGTTGGCCGCCTGGCGGGCACTTATTAATATCGTCGCCGTTTGCAATGGCCTCGGCATAAGGACGGCAGCCCGGATAGCCACATTGGCCGCATTGGGTTTGGGGTAAAATCGCGTCAATTTGATCCACGATTGGGTCGGCATCCACTTTAAAGCGGATCGATGCAAAACCGAGGATGGCACCAAAGATGGCTGCCAGTGCCGCAAGAACCACAACGGCAATAACAATTCCRCTCATGACAACTTCACCAATCCTGTAAAGCCCATAAAGGCGAGAGACATTAACCCGGCCGTGATCATTGCCACGGAGGCGCCACGAAATGGAGCGGGTACGTCAGCGGCCGCAATACGCTCACGCATGGCAGCAAAAAGCACCAGCACCAGCGAGAAACCACAGGCCGCGCCGAACCCATAGATGATGGACTCGATAAAGCTGTGTTGTTGCTTGATATTAAGCAGTGCGACCCCAAGAACGGCACAGTTCGACGTAATTAAAGGCAGGAATACGCCGAGCAAGCGATACAGAGTGGGACTGGTTTTGTGCACCACCATTTCGGTAAATTGCACAACAACCGCGATGACCAAGATAAAACTCAGTGTTCGCAGATAACCCAGCTCAAGTGGGACCAGTATATAGGTTTCAACCAAATATGAGCTCACCGAGGCAAGGGTCAGTACAAACGTCGTTGCGAGACCCATACCTATTGCAGTTTCCAGTTTTTTTGAAACGCCCATAAATGGACACAGGCCCAAAAACTCCACCAGTACGAAGTTGTTGACCAATACCGTGCCCACTAAAAGCAACAAATACTCAGCCATGCTGTTTAATCATTTAATGTTTTTGTGATCTGCCTATTATCGGCCTTTGGCGCGGCTATAACAACCGCTGTAAAGCAGGGTTTTTGTGTTGGCTCGTGTAAGGACTGCGTAACGGACCATCACAACGCTTACTTGAGGGTAGTGGATGGAACAATAAGACGATCAGTTTTGTGGTGGTGCAAAAAAGCGCAGCGGCTTGGAGAGTGATTGAGAAAGTCCTGCGACATAATCTGCGCAGCAGATAGGATAAACACTTACAGACAGTATCGATGTGATAAAGAAGRTGGCTCCCCCTGCGGGAGTCAACGGGGACGCCTAGTCCTGCGACATAATCTGCGTAGCAGATAGATTAAACACTTACAGACAGTATCGATGTGATAAAGAAGATGGCTCCCCCTGCGGGAGTCAACGGGGACGCCTAGTCCTGCGACATAATCTGCGCAGCAGATAGGATAAACACTTACAGACAGTATCGATGTGATAAAGAAGGTGGCTCCCCCTGCGGCAGTCAACGGGGACGCCTAGTCCTGCGACATAATCTGCGCAGCAGATAGGATAAACACTTACAGACAGTCTCAATGTGATAAGTAAGGTGGCTCCCCCTGCGGGACTCGAACCTGCGACATACGGATTAACAGTCCGCCGTTCTACCAACTGAACTAAGGGGGAACAGATTTTTTGATATTGGCTCCCCCAACTGGAGTCATCGGGAACGCCTAGTTGGGTACGCCTAGCCCAGTGACATATTCCGCATTGCGGAACGATTAGCTTGAATAACTAAGTCTGTCATCGGACATAAAATTGGCTCCCCCAACTGGACTCGAACCAGTGACATACGGATTAACAGTCCGCCGTTCTACCAACTGAACTATGGGGGAATTGCTTTTCAAGAATAACGTTCACCATGTGATGAAAAGTGGCTCCCGCTCGGTACTCAACGGGGACGCCTAGTCCTGCGACATATTCTGCGTAGCAGAAGTGGTACAGGTAATGCGCAACGCATAGCTTTTCACAAAAATTGGCTCCCCCTGCGGGACTCGAACCTGCGACATACGGATTAACAGTCCGCCGTTCTACCAACTGAACTAAGGGGGAATTGCCTTGAAAGCGGGGCGAATCTTAGCGAGCAGATTTAGGGGTGTCAACGGGATGCAGTGAAGAATTTTGACCTTTTTGACTGAATGCTGAAAAGGTAAACGCTATATGTTGACAATTCGCACAAAACGGTAAGTTTTGCAGCTTTGGCTTGCATGGTATGTCTTGACTTGTGAGAAGGCAGAGTACGCAAGGCCTCTGTAGAGTTACCCACAAAATCTGTGGATAAGTGTGTGTGCAGATCTTGAGGAAATCATTATAGTGTTGATTTTATGCAATTGATCATAATTAAACTTATATGGTTAACCTATAGAGTACTGAAATTTCGCGATTTTTAATTTTTGAAGAGTGATGAAAACGAAGAGCGGTGCGTGTTTATGCACGGTATGAAAAATAAACGATGAGTGAATAGCGGGGATAGATTATCGAAAACATCGATGATTTTGCCTAGATACTGGCGTTTTGAAAGTGTCTTTAGCGGGGATTTCCTAAAGCGGATAGACAGTCTATCTAGGTCGTTTTTTAAGGTCAACGTTTATGGATAAAAAAGATCGATTTGTCGTTCGCTTTGGTAAAATGGCTCGACAGATTGACTCGACAAAGTGAGTCCGGACAATAGCGTGATTGGCTTGTGGCCCAAAAGGATAGCTTGATGAGTAAAACATTTTCTCTTCGTTCTTCATTCCAACCATCCGGTGATCAACCAGAAGCAATCAATAAATTATGTGAGGGGTTGGAAGCTGGGCTTGCACATCAGACCTTGTTAGGGGTCACGGGGTCGGGAAAAACCTTCACCATGGCGAATGTGATTGCTGAGCTTAACCGTCCGACCATGATCCTTGCCCCTAACAAAACATTAGCGGCGCAACTTTATGGAGAGATGAGAGAGTTTTTCCCTGATAATGCGGTTGAGTATTTTGTTTCCTACTACGACTACTATCAGCCGGAAGCCTATGTGCCCTCTACCGATACTTTTATTGAGAAAGATGCATCCATAAACGATCACGTAGAGCAGATGCGACTCTCTGCCACCAAGGCGCTGATGGAGCGACGCGATGTGGTAATCGTGGCCTCTGTGTCGGCTATTTACGGTTTGGGGGATCCCGATTCTTATTTAAAAATGATGCTGCATATTCGCCGAGGCGACTTGCTCGATCAGCGTACTATCTTAAAGCGGCTCGCCGAGCTTCAGTATACGCGCAACGATCTCGCGTTTGAGCGTGGCACGTTTCGGGTGCGCGGTGAAGTCATTGATATTTTCCCCGCCGAGTCTGATCAAGATGCCATCCGCGTTGAGCTATTTGATGATGAAGTTGAAACCATTAGCGTGTTTGACCCCTTAACTGGCCAAGTCAGTGCTAGAGATATTCCGCGGTGTACGATTTATCCCAAAACGCATTATGTCACACCACGAGAGCGGATTTTGGATGCGGTCGAGAAAATCAAGGTTGAGCTTGCTGAGCGGAAAAAGTATCTGCTCGACAATAACAAACTTCTTGAAGAGCAGCGCATTACTCAGCGGACGCAGTTCGATATCGAAATGATGAACGAGTTGGGTTATTGCTCAGGGATTGAAAACTATTCGCGCTATCTGAGTGGACGCGCTGAAGGTGAGCCGCCTCCGACGCTGTTCGATTATCTGCCTGCGGATGGACTTTTGATTATCGATGAGTCGCACGTGACTGTCTCTCAAATCGGGGCAATGTTTAAAGGCGACCGCTCAAGAAAAGAAACCCTCGTGGATTATGGCTTTAGGTTGCCATCAGCACTTGATAATCGTCCGCTAAAATTTGATGAGTTTGAAGCCCTGGCACCGCAAACGGTCTATGTCTCCGCAACGCCGGGTAATTATGAGCTTGAGAAGTCCGCGGGAGATGTGATTGATCAAGTAGTGCGTCCTACCGGCCTGATTGATCCTGAGATTGAGGTACGGCCTGTCGCGACGCAGGTCGACGATTTGCTTTCCGAGGTTCGAGCACGCCGAGAACGTGACGAGCGGGTGTTAGTGACTACGCTCACCAAACGCATGGCCGAAGATCTGACTGAATATATGCAAGAGCATGGTGTTCGCGTTCGGTATCTTCATTCTGATATTGATACGGTGGAACGTATGGAAATCATTCGTGACTTACGCTTGGGGGAGTTCGACGTATTGGTCGGGATTAACTTGCTTCGTGAGGGACTCGATATGCCAGAAGTCTCACTGGTCGCTATTTTGGATGCCGATAAAGAAGGCTTCTTGCGCTCGGAGCGTTCTTTGATTCAAACCATTGGGCGGGCGGCGCGTAACCTCCATGGTAAAGCGATTTTATATGGCGATAGTATTACAAAGTCGATGAAGCGCGCGATTGATGAAACCGAGCGACGTCGAGCTAAACAAATTGCCTATAATAATGAACATGGCATCACCCCGCAGAAACTGAATAAAAAAGTCATGGACGTGATGGAAATGGCGGCGGGCAAACGCGTGAAGAAAGGTAAGCCAGCCATGAAGTCGCTTCGCGCTGTGGCAGAGCCGGATGCAGATTATACACTGCAATCGCCTCAAGCCATTGATGCTCAGATTAAGAAGCTGGAAGGACAGATGTATGAAGCGGCGCAAAACTTAGAGTTCGAAAGCGCGGCACAATTACGCGATCAAATTCAAGTGCTGCGAGAGCAGTTTATCGCGAATAGCTAAATAAAAAAAAGCCAACCTAAAACGACAGGTTGGCTGTAGTGTTTCAGTGAGCATGTACTCACAAACAACGTCAGTTGGCTAGGTGACCCCAAAAGGGTCATCCTCTATTATGCATTCAGCGTGCCAACTATTATAATGCGGCTTTACATGGACAAACCGTGTGGTTTTAGTGAGTTGTTATCATTAAGCTGCAAATGTGATTGCATAATGCAACGCATTTCGCATACGCTCGTGCGATCATCATGAGCGTGACGCATAACAATTTCATCGATTATGGGATGCGAGACGCCACCCTCGGAGGACAAATGCCAACACTATCAAACAGTAAACGCATACTGATGGTAGAAGACACCGCGTCAGTGGCTGCCCTTTACAAATCTTACCTAAACCCACTTGATGTGGAGGTAGAGATCGTTGGGACGGGTCAGGAAGCGCTGAATTTCTTTGCACAACAGGGTGATCAGCTCGCGCTAATTATACTCGATCTTCGGTTACCGGATATGTCGGGGATCGACGTATTGGCTCATGTCCGTGCGAACGCGCCAAGTTTGCCGGTGATCATTATGACCGCGCATGGGTCTATTGACGCGGCGGTGGATGCGATGCGCAATGGTGCCAACGATTTTCTGATCAAGCCGTGTGAAGCAGATCAACTTAGGGTGACGGTGAATAAATCACTCAAGCCAAAAGTAGCGAGTCAATCGCAGTCTGAACGGCAAGAGGGAGAATATCATGGCTTCATCGGTCGCAGTTTACCCATGCAAGCGGTCTATCGGGTTATAGAATCGGCGGCGCCCAGTAAAGCCACCGTCTTTATTACCGGGGAAAGTGGTACGGGTAAAGAAGTGTGTGCTGAAGCCATCCATGCGGCAAGTACGCGCAGCAATAAACCCATCATTGCCTTGAACTGTGCGGCGATTCCTAAAGACTTGATTGAAAGTGAGCTATTTGGTCACGTGAAAGGCGCGTTTACAGGTGCAGCGGCTGAGCGTGATGGGGCAGCTGAGTTAGCGGATGGCGGCACCTTGTTTTTGGATGAAATTTGCGAAATGGATTTGGATTTGCAATCCAAATTGCTGCGATTTATCCAAACCGGCACATTTCAAAAAGTGGGCTCTTCTAAAGTAAAAAAAGTGGATGTCCGTTTTGTGTGCGCCACAAATCGTGATCCTTGGATAGAGGTTCAGCAAGGAAAGTTTCGTGAAGATTTGTACTACCGACTCCATGTGATCCCTCTCGCGCTTCCACCATTAAGAGACAGAGGCAGTGATGTCCTAGAAATAGCCAATGCCCTGTTGGCGCTGTTTTCTGCCGAGGAAGGAAAAGACTTTTGTCGCTTCAATGAAGCCGTTGTAAAACAATTGCTTGAGTATGATTGGCCCGGAAATGTTCGCCAACTCCAGAACGTAATCCGCAATATAGTGGTGCTGCACAATGGTGAGGAAGTCACTGCCGAAATGCTTCCGCCTCCTTTCGCGCGCGCATCTGGTGTCGAAATTGCATCGTCCCATCCGGACACTCGGTCAGAGGTGGCACTGCAAACGTTGACGGCACGCGAACAGAGTGATGATAACCTGACTGCAATCAGTAAATCGGATATCGAACCGCTGTGGAAAACGGAAAAACGTGCCATTGAAGTTGCGATTGATGCCTGTAATGGCAACATTCCGCAAGCAGCAGGGTTATTGGAAGTTAGCCCCTCGACCATTTATAGAAAATTACAAGCTTGGCAAAAAACTGCGGCGAATTAATGATAGGAAGCGGATGTATGGCCACCACAGTGAACACTGAAACATTACGTCGACTGGCTTTGGAAGTAGGGGAAGATACTGTTACCGTTCTTTTAACGGTATTCAGCGATGAGCTTTCCCAATATCATTCTCAGCTTTCAGGCTCACCGTCTATTGAACAGGTACGAGAAATTAGTCATGCGATTAAAAGCAGCGCCGCCAGTTTTGGCGCAGACGATCTAGCGGAAATGGCCCGTGAGTGCGAATCTCGTGTCCGTCAAGGACAAGATGAATGGATGTCGCATCATTTAGATGAGCTGACCGATATGCTACGCGGCACAGCATCGACATACCGTGACTTAGCTGTTGAGCAGGACTTCATCAATAGCTTGACGTAGTTTGTCTCTGTCATGACGCCAACTGTGATTTGAAGAGGCCAATTGGGCCTCTTTTTGTTGATAACGTTCAGCTAAATTTGCCTCTGCCGTTTCACCCAACACCCAGTCGATTTGTCGTCCGCCCATCGCTCGTTCACACCATGCCAGCATGGTAGCCAAGGGCATCGCGCCTGCAGGTCCCAATTCTTTACCGAGGTTACGAATAAAGACGATTTTGGCCTGGCTATGTTTGAGAGCGCGACTGAGTTCAGGAACCAGTAATGGGGGCATGACGCTGGTCAGAAAGCTTCCTGGTCCGAGCAAAATGACATCCGCCAACTCAATCGCTTCAACGGCCTCGCGAGTCGCCGGCACTGTCGGTGATAAGAATAGTCTTGAGGGAGGTTGCGGGAGCTCATCAATATGGGTTTCCCCAGCCACCGTCTCCCCATCTGCGGTCAGCGCAGCGAGATCAGACGGGTGCTCTGACATAGGGAGAATATGTGTTTTTACATTCAGCAAATCACGGATCAACTGAATGGCTTCGAGCGGACGAACCGATAGGTTATCTAATGCGGTTAGGATCAAGTTCCCGAGGTTGTGACCGTTTAATTCCCCTTTACCTTTAAAACGGTACTCAAAGAGCATGGAGCCGACAGACGGTTCCGTGATGAGTTGATTGAGACAGTTACGCATATCTCCCCATGCTATCCCGCCTTGGCAAGCACGGATGCGGCCCGTCGAACCGCCGTTATCTGTGGTAGTCACTATACCCGTGACACGACTGCCATGCTCGCTTAGCGCCGACAGCACGCGGCCAAGTCCGTGTCCGCCACCAATGGCGACAATGCGGGTTGTTCGATCAGAAAGAGGCGATAAGGTCATGAGTAACCGTTCGATGTGCTATGTACGTAAACGCTGAGTTTACTGAATAAGTGACCGAAAGTGTAAAAGTCAGGGCAGGGTTTTGTGAATTGGCAATAAAAAAGGGTAACTGTGGTGGTTACCCTTGCCTATAAAACCACCAAATTAAGTGAATAGGCCAAATCGCAAGGCAGCACTAAAAAATAGGGGGATAAAGGGGTGACGCTCGACACGTCACCGCTTTTGCGTTTGTTTGGCCGCGTTAATGCGGATCTTGCATCATGCTAAGAAGGTAATCCCGCGTGGTGCCACAAGAGTTGTTGGCCATCAGCTGCTGTTTCTCTGTAGTAGGAAGTGGCAGCAATTCTAGCCAACGCTGACACAGCCAGCTCAGGTTAGAAAACTCGGTTTGGCGGTGCATTTTTTGCAACTCTGGATACCGTTCAAACATCGACTGTAATCGCTCGACAAGGGGTTGGCTTTGGTCGTCTACTTGACAATCCGGCCAGCGAGGCAGTGCGCTCACAGAAGCAAACAGCATCTCGCTCTGTTGTTGGTTAAAAGTTTGGATCGAAAAACGTGCAGTGCCGCGGGCGGYGACAACTAAGCATCCATCTTCCTGGCTGGTGGTGAAGTCTTCGATATCGACAAAGGTGCCAATATTGGTGTGTTGCCATTGGCTGTTGCTGTCCGCCATACACACGCCCAACGGTAACCCATGCTTCATGGCGAATACGAGCGTATTCAGCGCATTACCCGCAGGGATACGAAGCGGAATTCTACCTCCAGGTAGAATGTGGCGGTCGTTAAACAAAATCGGTGTAGATTGAGCCATAATGCACCCCCTGACGAGCAAATAAATCGGTCTAGTAATCTAGATACTGCAAAAGGGGTGCCTACTTTTCTAAATGCCCATGTATCCTAGTAAGGACAAGGGAAGCCGGTGTTTTTAAGACAAGTAGAATCGGTTTAGTCGCATTTTGCGACGCAAATGTATGAGCTTTTGTACTATTCTGCAATGACGCTTATGAAGACGGTTGGCGACTCCACTTGCTGAGTTGACGATAACACTGAGTTTCGGCGCGATTGAGCTCGTCCATGATGGCTTGGATGTCTTCTTGTTGTTGCTGCAAGCGACGTTGACGTTGCTGAATGGCCTGAATCATTTGTTGGAGTGCGCGTGGTGTGTTTTTTTCCGCGTCGTACAGTTCAAAAAGCTCTCTCATTTCTGCCAAAGAAAAGCCGAGGCGTTTTCCCCTCACAATAAGAGACAGGCGTAAATAGTCTTGATATCGATATAAGCGCTGCTGACCTTTACGCTCAGGCGCGATTAATCCTTCAGCTTCATAATAGCGAATGGCTCGATGTGACAGGCCAAAGAGTGTTGCCAGTTCAGAAATTTTGTAGCGATGGTTGACCGAGGTTGCCATGGCATCAATGTCCCTATTGTTGCACGTTGCTGCATAGTAACCGAGCTCAGCGACATCGCAAGGTATGGCGTCGGTATTTTTGGATAAAAAAATAGCCTCCGAGGGAGGCTATTAATTATTTACTTTCACTCGCAACTGTTAGCTGTCGCGTTGTGGTTTTTTACCCTTATTTGGGTTGTAACCATGACGAACGCGCGCGCACAGTGGGCGAGAGGTTGAACCTTGTGGTCTCATTGTCAGTTGTAGCTCTTTGTCGGAAGTGAAAACTGTGATGGTGTCGGGAACAACTCACCATCACGTGTATGATGGGCTAGATGTAATCGAATAACAATCTTATTTGCTCAAAAAAGCAACGATATTGGTATTTGGTCTAAACAGAGACTTATTATCATTTAATGTTATTAAAACAATCCGGTAAGCGGTCGATAACGCGCGGTGGAGTATCCATTGACAGTGTTTTGCTTTTCCTGTGACAAAGGTGTAGCTTAAATGTTGCACAAGCGGTTTGTACTCAAACGCCTTTTAGGGCGCCAATCGCCTTAGTTTGAGTGTCTGTGCCGAATGGCTACTTGTTCAGGAGGACACAATGAAGCACAAGCGCTATAGCAATAAGAAAATCAAAGAAATGATCCACGACGCAGTACCACAAATGGAAAAAGCCCGGGAAGAAGGGCGTTCTTTATACGATCAGGATAGAGACTCGGCTCAGGAGGACCATCCCGCTTTCGAAACCGATGAAGCCAAAAAATAGGATTTGATATCTTTGACCTAGCCAGCGAAATTCGCTGGCTTTTTTATATCTAGGCTGAGGTGAAGACTCACTGCTCCTAACTAACATGTTGATGAATATGTTATTTATTTGGTCGCTCCTATCAGCGCTGAGAGCGGTTGTTTTGTGACCGTGGTACCTCTCTGACATTATGGTAAAGCGTTAGGGTTGAGTTTTATTGACAAATAGCGTTTAGTGGCATCATTTACATATGAGTAACATTTTCGGGTTTGAGCTGAGTGTGATCATCTGCAGATAAATAGTGTCACAGCGGTTTGTCTGTTTTCCGAGCGGAATGATAGTCACAAATGATTAGCCAGTACGCAGAAACAGTATAAATGGAAATTTATTCGGTTTTTTAATTCTTTCTGTGAATAAAGTGCTACTTATTACAGCTCATACCAGATTATTGTTCTCATTTGTCGTTTATATCTAGTTAAATATGAGTTTTTATTGCCGTTTTATGGCAAAATACTTCAGTGTTGTGGCAAAACACAGCGCTGATTGGTAATGTTTTGCCATTAATCCGCACAGGTCGGTGAGCAATACGTGTTTAGGCACGAAGGACGCTTTATCCCCTGTGTTGATTGTCACGGATGCATATAGCGATTGTTATGGAGTTACACGATGAAGCTAAACACGATCACCCGAACCCTCTTTATGGGCGCTGGCCTATCTCTGGCTCTTACAGGATGTAGTGAACCAGAGCAAAAACAAACCTCCCAAACGAGCCCTGAAACGAAAACCGAAGCGCCTGCTGGTGAGCCAAAACTTGCTGAAGTGCAAGAGTTGGTCCGTGGTAATGGTGCTGAAGTCGCTTCACTTGACCCGCACAAGACCCAAGGTGTGCCTGAATCTCACGTCATTCGTGATTTGCTGGAAGGCTTGGTTAACCAAGACGCCGACGGCAATGTGATCCCTGGGGTTGCAGAGCGCTGGGAAAACGAAGACAACAAAGTGTTCACCTTTTACTTGCGTAAGGATGCTAAGTGGTCAAATGGCGATCCTGTCACCGCACACGACTTTGAATACAGCTTTAAACGTGTTGTCGATCCGAACACCGCGTCGCCATACTCGTGGTATGTCGCTTATACCCATATGCTCAATGCCAAAGACATTGTTGATGGCACCAAAGACAAAGACACTTTGGGTGTGAAAGCGCTCGACGATCACACACTGCAAGTCACCTTAGATACCGCGGTGCCTTACTTGGTGAAAATGATGGGTCATACCACCATGAAGCCTGTGAACCAAAAAGTCGTTGAGAAGTATGGCGATCAGTGGACAAAGCCTGAGCACTTTGTGGGCAATGGCGCTTATGTCGTTGATAACTGGGTAATCAATGAGCGCATTGATCTCAAGCGTAACGAACAGTATTGGGATAATGAAAACACGACGTTAGATAAAGTAACTTTCTTACCCATTGAAAACCAAGTCTCAGAAATGAATCGCTTCTTGGCCGGTGAGATTGATATGACGTATGAAATCCCCAACGAGCATTTCCGTCGTCTTAAACAGGAGCACCCTGAAGATCTTTCGATCGTCGGTAACCTGTGTAGCTACTATTACCTGTTCAACACCAAGCGCGAACCCTTTGATGACGTTCGAGTGCGTAAAGCCTTGTCTTACGCCATTGACCGTAATGTCGTGACTGACGCGCTACTGGGTCAAGGCCAAAAGCCTGCTTACTTCCTCACGCCGGAAATTACTGCAGGTTTCTCACCAGAGTTACCGGCTTATGCGAAAATGACTCAAGAAGAGCGTGATGCAGAAGCAAAACGTCTTCTCAAGGAAGCGGGTTTTGACGAAAGCAATCCACTTGATTTCTCATTACTCTACAACACCAGTGAGAACCACAAAAAACTGGCCGTTGCGATTGGTCAAATGTGGAAAGACAAGCTGGGTGTGAATGTAGAGCTCAACAACCAAGAGTGGAAAACCTACCTGAGCACCAAGGATGAAGGTGACTTTGATGTGGCACGCGCAGGTTGGTGTGGTGACTATAACGAAGCCTCTACCTTCTTAACATTGATGCGCAGCACCAATACATCAGGCGGTGTGCATTACGACAGCAAAGCCTACGATGCCATCATGCAAAAAGCGATGGAAACCACGGATGATGCTGAGCGTGAGCAACTGTACCTAGACGCAGAAGCGCAAATGGCGAAAGACATGCCTATCGCGCCTATCTATCAGTATGTTAAAGCGCGTCTCCTTAGCCCGAAAGTGGGCGGGTTCCCTGCGAATAACGCTGAAGAGAAGATCTACTCTAAAGATCTTTACATTAAAGC
>NZ_MUFL01000090.1:0-11808 GCF_001995355.1 Salinivibrio sp. PR919
TTCGCAAGCAGGTTGGTATTGGTCGGCAGCATAAAACTTCATCATGTCAGTGCTCGATATCCTTTTCGAAAACGCATCATACCGCGTAGGGCCAGCGTACTCTTTGTCGTGAACGTCTAGCCCTCTCGGGCTACGAAATTTTTAATATATTGATAAAGCGAGCTTTTGTCACCAAATCCACCAAGAAACTACCCGCCGACAGATTTTGCGTCGTGCTACTGTAAGGTTCGTGCTAGACTCCACGCCATTCAGTGTGTCTGTGCAGCAACGCGGACACACGCTTCTTGTTTGTTGAGTCTGTTATGCCATTTAAAAAACTGGGTTTAAGCGACCCACTTTGCCAAGCCATAGCCCAACGCGGCTTTACCACGCCAACATCTATTCAAGCCAAAGCGATTCCAATCATCCAACAAGGGCATGATCTGATTGCCGCGGCACAAACGGGCACCGGAAAAACCTCGAGTTTTATCTGGCCTATCATCGATAAATTATCTGCCGGTGAAGCAGGACGTAAAAAGCGCGCGCGCGCTCTCGTCATCGCTCCCACTCGTGAACTCGCCCTGCAAGTGGCTGAGAGCGCACGTCAAGACAGCCAGTTTACTGAGCTAAAGACCTTGGCGATGGTTGGCGGCATGGACGAGCAGGCACAAAAGCAAGCCTTGATCGACGGCGTCGATATTTTGGTCGCCACCCCGGGACGTCTACGGGATTTACTCAGCCAACGTGCCGTCTATTTAGATGAAGTGGAAGTGCTGGTTCTCGACGAAGCGGATCGCATGCTCGATATGGGCTTTATTGATGTGATTCAACATATCCTAGACCGATTGCCGGCAAGCACGCAGTGCTTACTATTTTCGGCCACGCTGTCTAATAAAGTGCGCGATCTAGCCAAAGCGACCATTGGCGATGAAGGCAAAGAAATCAGCATTGCCGCACGAGATGCCTCGAAAGACAACATTACTCAATGGTGTATTCCAGTCGATAAAGATAAGAAATCCGCACTACTTAGCCATTTAATTAAAGAGAATGGCTGGACGCAAGCGTTGATTTTTATCGAAACCAAACACGGCGCCGCCAAACTCGCCACCCAGTTGGAAAAACGGGGCATTGCCGCCGAAGCGTTTCACAGTGGACGCAGTCAAGCCGTGCGGACCCAATTGCTGGAAGACTTTAAAAACGGTGACATCCAATTTTTAATTGCCACCGGCGTCGCCGCGCGTGGCATTGATATTGAGTCGCTTGAGCGCGTGGTCAATTACGATCTGCCCTTCCCGGCCGACGAGTACGTCCACCGAATTGGCCGTACCGGTCGCGCCAGTGCTCAAGGCGAAGCGATTTCATTGGTCTCGAAAGATAACACCAAAAACTTACGCATGATTGAAGCACGTCTCGGGCATCCACTTGAACGTCACATTATCGAAGGCTTTGAGCCTAAAAAGCCAGTGCCGCAGACTGCACCAAGATAGAATCATAGAGTAGTTAACACCGCTATCCAAAACGCTCATATTACTGGGCGTTTTTTCTTTCACCTTAAATATGCAACCAATTTTATAATAAATAGCTTTTGCAATCGTTATCATTCGAGAGTATTAATAATAAAAACTAATCTAAATTAAATGACAATTTAATATTTAGACAAAACTATCCATAAAAAAACAAAAAGTTCGCCACTCATCTTTTCATGTTTACTATCACAATTTTCATATCTAAAAATAATAATACATTGATTTAATTAATCACTAAAACTAGTGTCCGCTCGCCGTTAAAAAATTATTCCACTCGGCAAACAAAACATAAAAACAAACAACGTAGAGTAATTATAATGAAAAGAATGATCACATTGTTAGCTATCGCTATACCATTGTCCGCTTCCGCGGATGATACACAAATAAATACCTTTATGACGGAGTTCCATCAAGACCCCCAAAAGGTCATGAACGCACTTCCCCCAAAAGATGGTGACGACTACCAAACCCCTGAAGCTAATGTTGTAGAGCGCTTTCGAGCAAGGATACGTGATGACATTATGGCGCGCGCAGCTGGCACACCGCCACCATTAGACCTTAATGATCGTATTGTCGAGCCCTTATCAAACATACGCTTATATAATGATAACCCCGCTCGCTTAGTTGACGCAGGAAATAATTTAATCCGTAATTTATCAGTATTAAGCCAGCAAGCACCGATTAGCAAAAAACTGACAACACAGCCATGGTCAGATACCTATTGGCCATTATATTCAGGTGCCGCGGCATGGCGCTATGCAGACCGAGAGCTTTCCGCCTCTAATTGGCAAAGTTATTATGACTTCTCTCATACTATAAAGCCTGTTAATACTTATCCTGCTCACCAACGTGATTTGCTGTCCCCCGCAGAAAAGTATGATTTATTAGTGGGTGACTCGAACTACACATTAACCAAGAAGTCGTGGGATTCAGGAAAAGGTTACTTCGAGTCACAAGGCCATGTAGAAAAGTGGATGGGACTTTGTCATGGCTGGGCTGCAGCCGCGTACATGCTGCCTCGCCCCAAACAATCTGTTTCTGTACCGGACGCGAATGGCGAGATATTAAAGTTCTATCCTTCAGATATTAAGGCATTAGGAACCTTACTGTGGGCGGAAGCGCCTTTTGACACCAAATTTATCGGTGGTCGCTGTAATATCAAAAATCCACAAAAAGATGAAAATGGCCGAATTATTGAGCCCGATTGTGTCGACAACAACCCAGGCAGTTGGCACTTAGCGGTGTTAAATCAAATCGGCATCACAGGGCGCAGTATGATCATGGACGCGACCTATGACTATCAAGTTTGGAACCAGCCGATTCTCGGGTACAAACTTACCTACTTTAACCCACAAACTCACCGCTCTTCGGATGATCCCAACAAGGTCAAGATACCACTGGCCCAATATAGTAAAGATAAGTTCACGAAATACCGTTCGAGAAGTACGCAGTCGATCGTCGGTGTGCAAATGGTGGTCGACTATATGGTTGAAACCAACCCTACTCACCGTGACAAGGATATCCCAACATTCGATGGCGTCTCTCGAGTCACTTACTACTACGACTTAGAGTTGGATAAACAAGGCGATATCATTGGCGGCGAGTGGTACCAGAACCGTCATCCTGATTTCTTGTGGACACCGACTCCCAATGCCATTGCTAAATCTTACTATGATGGACAAGGTTCATGGCGTATTGACCAGCCCGTCCCCACGAGCTGGCAGCGTCAGGCACCTCACGCATCACGTTACTCACAGCCTATGACCGCTATTGTTTCAACGCTCTTCGATGCATCGGCAGGCGCACAAACGCCCGCTATATCGTGGCAACAGCTGGTGACCCAAGACAACCATTGCCTCGACGTTGAGTCGAGCAGCAACCATCCCGGCGCAAACGTATTTGGCTGGCAATGTCATGGTGGTAGTAACCAGCAGTGGCAATTAACCCCTGAAGGAAAACTTATGAGTAAAGTGGCACCAGATTTATGCTTGGATCAGCAAGGTGTACAAATCAGCATGGAATCGTGCGCTGACACCCCGAGCCAAACATGGCGATTTGAAGGTGGGCAAATGAAAAATGCGCTAGATAATGCGTTGAAATGGAATGCAAATACATGGCGGGTTGAGGCTGATATCAAGGGCAGTCAGTGGGAATGGCGCTAGCCTCTAACCATCTTCCTTAAGTCACAAACGGCGAGCCTCATGCTCGCCGGTTTTGTTTGCTTTATGCCTGAGTCAGTGTTTGCCAGAGCGCCTGCCATGCATCTGGGCGGCGATAGTATTGGCTCACTGTTATGGCTTGCCATTGGCCGTTTTGCTCCATCAGCATGGATGGAAAACCGCGTAAGCCATGCGCTGCCATCAATTGACGGGTTTGATTCACCGCGGGCATCACATCATTTTTGGCGCGATTCATCGCCTGTTGCCAAGCCCCTGCCTCTATCCCCATCTCACTGGCAAGCTCTGCGAGCGTGTCAGCTTCATAGACGGAGCGACCTTGCTGATAATGGCCACGCTGGATGCGTTTCAGCATCTCTGCACCCTGACCATCAAGCTGCTGAGCAGCGAGGATGGCTTGCGCGGTCATAAAGGAGTCCAAAATTACCGGCTGGTCGCTTGCCACGCGGTCAAGATAGGCTTGACCAAATGCCTGTCCGGTTTGATCGGCAATGGTCTGATCTGCCGCCAAGATGTGTTGACGAAAGCTGTCTTCAATCGGCGCACGCTCTCGCATACCACCTGGATGAAGCTGCAAGTTAATCTCAGGGGTGTTGCTCAAGCTTTCAATCAAGGTGGCGGCGCCAAAGCACCAGCCACACATTGGGTCAAAAATATAGTGGACGTTTACCATTCCATCTCTCCCATATGTACTTTGGCACCAATTTCCAAAGCCATCGGCAAACCCGCTTTCGGATATTTCGCTTGCATGGTTTTAATCAGCTCAGCACTGTCTTTGCTGTTTGCTTTCGCCTCGGCAAAGTCTTGCAAATACTGCTGGGCAAAAGTAATGGTGTCAGCGTTCAGTGCCGTGCCCGCGGTCATGTGTCCTGGGATCACCACGTTAGGCTTCAGTGCTGCCATTTCTTCTAGTTGTGCAGCCCAACCTTCACGTGCTTGGTCAGATTGTGCGTCYGCCATCCAAAGGTGAACATTGCCATACACAGCGACGTTACCCAGGATCGCCTTGTTGGCTGGGATCCAAAGATACGGACGATGCGCCAGCTCGCCTTTCGCGCCGCGAATTTCAATTTTACGGCCATCCAGTGTCAATGATGAACGGGTATAGGCAGCAGGCACTACAGGGTTTTGCGGGGCATTGTCACCCATTTTTGGGGCCCAAAATGCCATTTTTCCATCCAGTTTTTCTGCAATGGTGGCGCGCACTGCCGGTGTGGTGATCACTTTTGCGTCAGGGAACATGCCGTGCAGCACTTCCGCGCCAAAATAGTAATCTGGGTCTGCTTGGCTAATAAAGATAGTGGTCAGCTCTTTCCCAGAGTCCAGCACTTTGGCGGCAATACGTAGCGCGTCTGCTTTAGTAAAGCCCGTATCAACCACCATGGCTTCGGTTTCGCCATACACCAAGGTTGAGTTTACGTGGAAGCTATTACCATCCGCGTTATATACGTCCAAGTTCAAGGGTTCAGCATTATTTGCTGCCATTGCGCTGCCGGTCAGTAATAAAGAGGCGGCTAGGGTTTTTATCAATTTCATCGTCGTGCTCCGTTGTTTGCATTCGGTGTTGAGATGCAGTGCAGTTTACGGGCTCGACTTGTTCGGATATATAGCTAATAATTTGCATCATTGTTTCATATTTCGATCATATTGATGCGTCGTCGCCATGCATCACACGATCGATATTGTTTATAGCCAACCTCGGAGCACACTCATGGATAAACTTACTGCGGCAAGAGTCATGGTGGATGTCGCCCTAACGCAAAGTTTTACCGCCACTGCCGAGCGGCTCGAGATGTCGCGCCCGATGGTGACTCGTCATGTCGAAGCGCTGGAAGACTGGTTAGGCGTGCGCTTATTACAACGCACCACGCGCAAGGTTTCATTAACTTCCGCTGGCGAGCAAAGCTTGCCGCAACTGGAACAATGGGTTGAACAAGCCAATGCCCTGACACAGCAATGGCAACAAGACGCGGGCTTGACCGGAAAAGTGCGGGTGGCCACCAGTATGTCGTTTGGTTTCGCGCAACTGATCCCCGCGGTAAAGCCCTTTATGGCCGCTCACCCCGGGGTCGATGTAGATATTGAAGTGCAAGACAAGGCGGTCGATTTGATTGCGGAACGGATTGATATAGCCATCCGCATTGCATCCAACCCCGACCCTTCCCTTATTGGTCGTCCGATCGCCGCGTGTGATTCCGTCTTAGTCGCGGCACCGGATTATTTGGCGGCCCATGCACCGATCCGCTCCCCGGAAGATCTCACCGCGCATAGCTGTCTCAGTTATAAGCAATTTGATCGACCGATTTGGCATTTAGACAAAGACGAGGAGCACGCCGCGGTTGAAGTGCAAGGTAAGCTCTCAGCTAACGAGGCGACTACTTTACTCAGTGCTGCCATTCAGGGCATGGGCGTGAGCATGCAGCCGGTGTACCTGGCTCATAGTGCCATTGCGCGAGGTCAGTTGGAGGTCGTGCTCCCCGATTGGCAACCTAAGGCAATGGATATCTACGCCTTGTATCCGTCACGTCGCAACCAGCCACCAGCGGTGCGTGCGCTGCTGGATGCGCTGATTGCCCACTTCGCCAATCGCGAGTGGGCACCGGTTGCTATTTAGTCAGCAGAAAAAATTGAGTGATGAGAGGATAAGCGCGCAGGCTTAATCAGACGATTTTGCTCGCGCAGCATGATAACGCTGGGCTTTAACCAGCCATTTATCAAGCTGATTGGCAAAGGCTTGTTTTTGCTGCGGACCAAGCGGAGCAGGCCCGCCGGTGTGCACGCCGCTACTGCGCATGGTTTCCATAAAATCACGGATATTAAGCCGGGCGCGGATGTTTTCTTTGGTCAGCAATTCGCCGCGGGTGTTAATCACCGTTACACCCTTTTCAATCACTTCATCCGCAAGCGGAATGTCTTGGGTGATCACCAAATCGCCCGCCTCTGCCTCGGCAACAATTTGGTTGTCCGCCACATCAAAGCCCTTTTCTACCTGACGTGAACTGGCGTAAGGCGACGGCGGTAAACGAATAAACTGGTTGGCAATAAAGGTGGCTTGAATGTGCGTTCGGTGTGCCGCGCGCACTATCATCTCGCGCATCGCGACCGGACAAGCGTCCGCGTCTACCCATATTTGCATTCTGGTTCTCTTAGCGTTAGCGTCAATGCCTGCATTAAACCCCAATTCACCGCAAATTGAAACGTTACCCCTGTGTTGTATCCGCGTTTAGTACTGGCTTTACATCGCTTAGCTGCTCAGGCGCGCAGATATTAGTCTGTGTTGGCCGCCCGCTCTCAAACTGCGCTAGCCAAGACGTTAAGCATGGCATCACGCCATCTGCAAACGCTGCCTCCCCTTGCCACCAAATCCGTGCCAGCGTTAACCAGCGGTGACGCTCACTGTGTGCATTGGCGATGTTGTCGGTGCGCAGTAGGCTGTGGTCGGCCTGTTCAAACACACGCACGTGATAAAACGGCAGCGGCGCGTTAGCAAGCAGCTGGTGATACGTAGAAGCGGTTTTATCTGAGTCGACATAAGCATCCCGCGCACCAAACAACGCTAACGTGGGCACGTCGAGATCGATTAAATCAGCAGTCACATCCGAGGCCCAATTACGTTGTACAAATTGCCAAAAAGCCTCGCTYATTGGGGCGTTGTCATCCTGTTTTACGTGGTTTAGGTACTGTTGATACGACGCGCCGGACTGGATCAAGGCATCCACTGTCGCCTCGGCAGCTTGCTCTTCCGCAATAGCGGATTCACTGTATCCGGCGGCTAATCGCCGTTGACGTCCAGAATACTCGGATTGCGCCATCCAGTTGACTGCTCCACCGACACTGATCAGAAAATCGATGTTTTCGACTTGGTGCGCCACCTTCGGCATCACCCAACCGGCTTGGCTAAAGCCCATCAAACCCAGTTTGCCATCCTTTAGCCCCAAGGTTTGGCGCAAATAGCGAATCGCCGCCGCGACTTCATCGGCCCGATCTTGCATCGATTGCGACCGCCAATCCCCGCTTGAATCCCCCACGCCCGGCTTATCCCAAGACAACGCACACCACCCATTCGCCGCTAACACTCGCCAGAGTGGGAGGTAATAACCAAACGCATCGGTCGGCACGTCACCAGAGCCATGCACAAACACCACACACTGATGCAGTGTTTCATTACCTTCAGGTAAAATTAATTCACCTGCGAGCTGATTATCGCCGGCGTTAAAGTGAATGGATTGACGCGTCAGCCCCGCGTTTGGGTCATCCATGACTATGACCACAAACGTGCCTATTAGCACCAGCGCTATCAAACCTCGCTTTAGCCACTTCATCCCCTTTCTCCTTCCACCCCATTACCGCTAAAAGGTGTATAAATAGCCGGTATTGAACGCCCTCAAATCGTCTCTATCAACAATCGGGCTGTCTGACACTTCATCGCCATAGTGGCGATAGCTCACCCCCAACAAAAGATGATGCGCGCGGCCAAGCCTGTAATAGAGATTGAGGTCGGATTGAAGCATGCAGGTTTGATCAGGTTGATAAGTGGGTCGGCCAGCTTTGGCGTCTTGGGCTGACACACCGACATAATAACGACTCACCGCGCGACCCACACAAGTCAGTGACACTTGAGGCTCAAGCACCCACGGGCCTTGTTCCATCGGCGCGCCATAGCGGCCCACCACCGCGCCACTGTTATGATTATCCGATATATCATGATGGTAGCCGAGCTCAAAATAGCCCACCGACGTTATCCAGCCAGTGGTTAGATTAGCGGTATACACCTTATCGAGACTTTTCATATCTTTGAGGGTTTTGCTGTCACCGCGGGCGTGATCGCCAAACACATCGTCGCCCACGCCCGCCGACACATACCAGCTGTCGCCCTCGGCGAGATACACACCTAGGGTATCGTTGCGATAAAAAATCCCCTCCCATTGCGCCTCAACCACCAGCTCAATGTCTTGGTCATCTTCACCACCGAGATATATCGACGGCTCCGTATAGCCGACCAGGCCGACGGTCAGATAATTATCCGCGGACATACTGTCGGTTTGCGCATGCCCGGCCAAGGGCACCAAGGTCAAAACGAAACAGATAAGTGTGACAAATGGATTCACCGGCGATTCTCCATAATGGCGAAATAGTAACTGAAAGTTCGCCCTTATCTTGAAACAACCGGCATTAAGAAAACCTTAAGACTCTCCCGTCATTTTGTGCGCGGCTTCCCAATTGATAACCGCCCTCGCCATCTGAGCGTCGCACTGAAATTCAAAATGCCAGTTGAGCTGTCCGGCAATGCGCTCAACAAGCTGGAGACCTAGGCCAAATCCGATCTGATTCTCATCCACGTCTGAATCAATAGGGTTAGCAATCGAAAACTGCCCGTTGGTGATCTTAATCTCAATCGCGCCGGGCGCACTGTAGGTGAGCGCATTGCGAATCAGGTTGGTACTCGCAATACGAAACAATTCCCTCTCAATAGAAATAGGATCACTGTGATTATCGATATGGACAGTCACTGGCTTATGCGCTGCAAGATACGCCAGCTCATCCACCAAGGTTGCGCAAAGCGAGCCAAGGTCGACCTTTGATTGGCGAACCTTATCTGGATGTTGCCGTGCCAACCAAAGCAGTGATTCAGACAGTGCCATCATATTGGCGTTGGCACGCGAGGCACGCTGCAAGGCTGGATAACTGGCATCCTTGTCATCGATGCGCAGTGACAGAGTATCCAAGGATGCCTGCATAATCGCCAAGGGCGTACGCAGTTCATGGCTGGCATGCTTTAAGAACTGCTGCTCCCGTTGGTTATGTTCACGCACCTGTTGCAGCGAGGCCATCAAGTGATCGGCGATTTGGTTAACTTCTCTTACCGAAAAGCGCACATCGATGGCTTGGTCAGGATGTGTTTTTACCTGCGCCGACCATGCCACCAACTCTTTGAGTGGCTTCAATGCATTGTTAAACAACAGCCCAATCACGGTGACAAGCACCAGCATAAAAGCGGCAATTAACACGCTGGCATCGGCCAACGAGCGCTCGACAATCATGGCAGCTAATGCCTCGATTTTTTCTGCTGCTTCAAACTCGACCAGGTATAGCCCTTGCGATAGGTGCTGATCGGAGTACAACAAATAACCATACTCACGCGCGCCACTGTCATTGATGCGCTGAATTTCAATTGGATCATCGGGCTGTATCGGCTCTGAGGAAAACAAATCACGCACCGATGTCGGGATAGCCTGCCAATCTCGATACGCACTGACAGTGTCACTTTGGGGCAATGGATAGTTAGGATCGGCGGCCAGCTTCTGCTCTAGCTTGATAGCATCGAGCCGCATGTAGTTTTTGCCTGCCTGACTGATTTGGTAAAAACTAAACACAGTGACAAGCGCCAACAGCCCAATAAAGATCGCCAACGCCATCAACAAAAGCTGGCGACGCGATTGTGCCGCAAGGCTTCGAACAGGACTTTGGCTCATACTGGCGCGGCCTCAGAAAGAGACAAACCAATGCCGACATGGGTGTGGATCAGCGTTTTTGCAAAGGGCTTATCAACCACTTTACGCAAATGGTGAAGGTGCACGTTAATGGTTCCTTGGCGCACATCATCGCTGGCCCAAATCGCCTCCTCAATATCGCTTTTGGACACCACAGTGGGTGAGCGGCGCGCGAGTAGCAACAGAATGTTCCAACCGGTAGGGGTCAGCTTAAGCGGCGTATCACCGCGTGACGCGATATGCTCTTTGGGATAAATCGTCAGATCAGCAATGGTAATACACTCTCGCACCGGTTGATGACGCCGATGCAAGGCCTGTAAACGTGCGAGTAACAAGGGCATGGTGCAAGGTTTGACCACATAATCATCCACGCCGGCGCGAAAGCCCTCAAGCTGGTCGGCGTCCGCGCCGCACGCGGTCAGCATTAACACCGGGGTATCGATACCCTGCTCACGCAGCTCACGACAAACCGCCATACCCTGAACGTTGGGCAGCATATTGTCGAGTATCACACAATCAAACGTCTGCTGGCTGGCAAGCTGGATCCCCGTTTCGCCGTTATAGGCAAAATCACAGTCGATATTATGCAGCTCTAAATATTCTGACATCGCTAAGCTGAGGTCGTGGTCATCTTCAATGATGAGTATTTTCATGTTAGGTGGTGAGCCATTAACGGATAAACACTTTTATCATCCTAGTTAATCGCGTACCAATTCTCACCACCTTATTGATTTTTCGCGGACAAGATTAGTCTATGCTACTCACCCAACAGGCAATGCTCAGGTACCTCCATTCCCCAACGAGCAAACTCAGACAGGCTACAAACGTGTTTACCCTGTCCGCCATACACTAACGGTAAGTAGAGCGCTGACTCGCCAGCAATGATACGATTAACATAGCTAACTGCTCGCATCCCTTGCTCTGGACCAGAGACCACCAAACCACCCGCAGCTCGCCCCTTTCCGACGGTAAAGTCCCAAAATCCAAACAGAGGTTTAGGAGCATTTAGATTCGTCCATTGCATCACTTCTTTTTCGGAAACGGGCTGATTGTTATCTTTAACCCTTTGGTAGAGTCCTAAAAAGATCGCATCATAGCTGCTTGAAGATAAAACTTCTTCCTTCCAACCTGAAAATGTATCGTGATGAACAATGTCTAATATAATCTTCCCATGAAAATGCTTGCAAGACTCTCTTAAGTCTTTTTCAATAATCTTAGCGGTCGCCCCTCCATCCAACATCACTTTAACTAAGAAAGACTCTTTACCAATCACATGAGACATTTCAATTATATTTCTAACCAGAAGCGGGCGTTCTAATACACCAGTCACTCTTGCTAAGCCCGTATGATCCGAGAGTGCTTTTCGTGGATTTTTATTCACTCCCATAAAAACAATTGATATGTCTTGGTCTTGAAGCAATGGCATCATATAATCAAATGCATTGTCATCACTTAAAATGACAATGAGCGGCTTCACTTCATGATAAAATTCGAGTGCTWTCTGGGCTTGCTGAGCGTACAGACCCTCGTCGATACGTTTGGTATCAAGCTCAAATTGGTAAAGATTCGCTTTACTATCTAGTTGATTTTTTATCACAGCAGCAAAGCTGTTATCCCACTCATTTTCTTTATGAT
>NZ_MUFL01000091.1:0-11470 GCF_001995355.1 Salinivibrio sp. PR919
TCCAAAACCTCTATGGAGAATGGACACCGCGTGACGACTTTACGCTACGCGCCACCATCGCTAACCTGACCAATCAGTATTACACACCCTACCTGTCTGCCGGTGTGCCCGCTGCGGGACGCGATGTACGCATAAACGCCACCATTAAGTTCTAGCCTATCCTTCACCGCGAGATAACCGAATAAAAGCCGCCTGCGTGGCTTTTATTCGGTTGGACCAACATCAACGCCTTTAACCTGATAAACCTCATGGTTTATTTTGGCTCCAAATCACGGTATTTATAACGCTTCTTTACCTCCCCCGACTTATTCGGAGGCAACACATGACGACCATTGCCGTATTTAGTGCCAAATCTTATGACAAGGCCGCCTTTGCTCATGCTAACCAAGCGTTTGGTTACACACTCGACTTTCATGATTTTCAGCTCACCGCCAAAACCGCCAAAATGGCTCAAGGGGCGGAGGCGATTTGCGCGTTTGTTAATGATGATCTTTCCCGCCCTGTGCTAGAGATTTTAAGTGACGCCAATATCAAACTGGTGGCGTTGCGATGTGCTGGCTACGATCGCGTCGATCTGGAGGCTGCAAAATCGTTGGGGATCACCGTCGTTCGCGTGCCCGCCTATTCTCCCGAATCGGTCGCAGAGCACACGGTGGGCATGATGATGTGCTTGAACCGACGCTTTCATAAAGCCTACCAACGCACACGCGATGCCAACTTTGAACTCGATGGCTTAGTCGGGTTTAACTTTCACGGTAAAACGGCTGGGATCATTGGTACGGGTAAAATTGGGATCGCAACGCTGCGGATCCTAAAAGGGCTTGGTATGCGTTTGTTGTGCCACGATCCATATCCTAACCCCCTTGCGATTGAGCTCGGTGGCGAATACGTCTCGAAAGAAACACTGTTTGCCGAAAGTGATGTGATTTCTCTGCATTGCCCGATGTCCAAAGACAACTATCATCTACTCGGCGAGCGTGCTTTTGCTCAAATGAAAAAGGGAGTGATGGTGATTAATACCAGTCGCGGTGAATTGCTCGATTCGGTAGCCGCTATTGAAGCCCTCAAACAAGGCCGTATCGGTGCGCTTGGTCTTGACGTGTATGACAATGAACGGGAGCTATTTTTCCAGGACAAGTCTAATGATGTGATTGTTGATGATGTATTCCGTCGCCTCTCTGCATGCCATAACGTGTTATTTACCGGACACCAAGCGTTTCTCACCAAAGAAGCACTGCACAATATCGCAGATACCACGCTCACTAATATTCATACCGTCCTGAACGGCGAGTGCTGCGAGAATCAAATTGCAGACGTCGAAGATCGCAGTGACTAACTTGCGCTGAGAACTCAACCTCATGAAAAAATAAAGGCCTGAATCATCAGGCCTTTTTAGAGTTGCTGTGATATCTAGGAAACTACATCGCTTCCATAAAGATTTTGGCGATTTCCTCATGCGTCGCTTGCTTCGGATTGGTGAAACCACACGCGTCATTCAAGGCGTTTTTGGTCAACACATCAATGTCTTCTTCTTTGGCGCCGAGTTCGCGCAAACCAGCAGGGATCCCAACATCGGTCGCCAATGCTTGAATGGCTTGAATGGCGGCTTTCGCACCTTCCTCCGCATTCATACTCTCTGTATCGACGCCCATTGCCGTGGCAACATCCCGTAAGCGCTCGGCACACACTTGCGCGTTGTAGCGTTGCACATGGGGTAATAGAACGGCGTTACACACCCCGTGCGGCAAGTCATAAAATCCACCTAATTGGTGCGCCATCGCATGCACATAGCCCAAAGACGCATTGTTAAATGCCATACCCGCCATAAACTGTGCGTAGGCCATCTGCTCCCGCGCCTCTAGGTTTTGGCCGTCAGCCACTGCGGTGCGCAGGTTTTCTTGAATCAGTGTCATTGCTTTCAGTGCAACTGCGTCAGTGATCGGCGTAGCGGCGGTCGATACGTAAGCTTCAATCGCATGGGTTAATGCATCCATGCCGGTCGCCGCCGTTAATGACGCCGGTTTAGCCAGCATCAGCTCAGGATCGTTGACGGAAATAATCGGGGTGGTGTGTTTATCAACAATCGCCATCTTAATGTGGCGCGCTTCGTCTGTGATAATACAAAAACGCGTCATTTCTGATGCGGTACCCGCCGTCGTATTGATCGCAATCAGCGGAAGTTGTGGCTTAGCAGACTGGTCCACGCCTTCATAATCACTGATATGACCGCCATTGGCTGCCACCAAAGCAATACCTTTGGCGCAGTCGTGCGGCGATCCACCCCCTAAAGAGATCACACAGTCACATTGGTTCGCTTGTAAAAGCGCTAACCCTTGTGCCACGTTTTCAGTAGTTGGGTTGGGCTGTGTGCCATCATAGACCACACAATCGACTTCTCGGCTATCAAGCAAAGCGGCGATTTGCTTTACCACACCAATTTGATTAAGGACTTTATCTGTAACGATAAGGGCTTTTTTAAATCCATGTGATTGAATCGCGTCTGCGGCTTCAGAAAGGCAACCTGCGCCCATAAGGTTAACAGCAGGGATAAAGAACGTGCTCGACATGACCATTTGCTCCTTTAGTCGGGATCATTGCGGCCCAGACATGACAGGGCCTTTTATGGGTTTTGTTGTAACACGCTGTTTGCTCATCACATTTTGATCCAGCGCAATTTGCACGGCAGGTTGCAGGGAAAAGAAGACAAAACTGAGAACTCTGTCAGTGGTCTTCTGTTAAGTGTTTAAAACACCGTCACTAATTCATAAATTTGACACTTTCTTGAAGAAGAGTGTCTAAGCTGAAGTAAATTAAACTGACCACCGTTTGGTTATAGTGAGAAAACAATGGGAATGAAATGCAAACTAACTGCGGTTGCCGTACTGACCGCATCACTGGCCCTCACTGGTTGTGAGTCGATGTCGAACACCCAAAAAGGCGCGACAATTGGCGCGATCACTGGGGCCATCGTGGGCAAATCGACATCGAACCATAAAGGCAAACGTGCCTTTATTGGCGCAGCTATCGGTGCCATTGGCGGTGCAGCTGTCGGTAATTATATGGATCAGCAAGAGCAAGCATTCCGTGAAGAATTGGCGGGCTCGGGCATTCAGGTAGTGCGTGAAGGCGACAATATTCGCTTGATCATGCCCTCAAACATTACGTTCGGGTTAGATCAGGATGCAATTGCGGCCGATTTTTATCCTAAGCTCAATGCCATTGCTAATGTGATGCGCAAGTACGACAAAACCTTCTTGAGCATTGAGGGTCACACAGACGACACGGGCGCAGCGGCCTATAACCAGCGTTTGTCGGAGCGCCGTGCCATGAGCGTCAAACGCTACCTCGCCAGTCAGTCGATCGACAATGCACGTTTGTACACGTCCGGTTTTGGTGAGACACGTCCACTGGTTGCGAACAACAGCGCGGCAAACCGTGCGCTCAACCGCCGTGTTGAGATTCAGATTGTGCCAAACACGCAATAAGCGCGACGCGATTTATGACCGCCCTCACGCTCCAGTTGAGGGCGGTCATAACGGCATCAAAGCGCATCAAGATTGGCAAGCAATTCATCCGCATGCGCCAAAATCTGGCTTTGCTGCGTCTCTGACATCTTATCCCAATTTCGATACGGCATGGCTGTGCGTGGGTTACGGGCAAACTTGTCGCGATGACGCGCCATGAAATGCCAATATAGCGCGTTGAATGGACACGCCTTAGGACCAGCTTTCTCTTTCACATCGTATTCACACCCAGCGCAATAGTCACTCATCCGGTTGATATAGGCGCCACTGGCCGCATAAGGTTTCGTCCCCACAATGCCATTATCGGCGAACTGCGTCATTCCGCGCGTATTCGGCATTTCGACCCACTCGATCGCGTCAACATAGATTGAGAGATACCAATCATCCACTTCATCTGGGTCGACGCCCGCAAGCAGACAGAAGTTTCCTGTCACCATGAGTCGCTGAATGTGATGGGCATACGCTGTCTCTAACGATTGSGTAATCGCATGCGAGAGACAACGCATTYTGGTCTTTCCATCCCAGAAAAATGCCGGCRATTGACCTTGCGCACCCAGTGCATTTTTTTGTGCATAATCAGGCATGTTCGCCCAGTACACACCGCGAACATATTCGCGCCAGCCTAAGATCTGTCGGACAAACCCTTCAATCTGAGCAAGGTTGATATCATCATTTTGGCGGTAATGATCAATCGCAGCTTGGATCACTTGCATGGGGTGAAGCAGCTTGGCATTTAACGCAAAAGAGAGGCGGCTGTGGTACAAGCTCCACTGATGAGGGCTTTGCCCTGTCATCGCATCTTGAAACTGGCCAAACAGCGGCAGGCAGTAGGTGCAGAAATGGTTAAGGAGCGCTTTCGCCTGCTGGCGCGTCACCGGCCACATTAATGCTGGCGCCGAACATCCGATGGTTTTAACCTGATGGCGCTCAATACGGGTGAGAATATCGCTGACATCATTGGCGAAAATCAATGGCGCAGGAATCGCATCAAGATCCGCTTTTTTTAGCTTATTACGATTTTGCTGATCATAATTCCACTTCCCGCCCTCAGGCTTATCCCCCTCCATTAAGACATCAAACTGCCGACGCATATCGCGGTAGAAAAACTCCATTTTTCGGTGCTTACCGGCGGTGAACTGGGTGGCAATCTGTGAAAAGGGTAAGAGAAAGTGTTCCGTCTCGACACACTGGGATTCAACCTCATTGGGTAAACGTAATTGTTCGAGTTGCATCGCGAGCCGATACTCATCAGGACGCTGATATTCGAATCGATCGACTTGATAGTGCTCACAAAGAGCGCACAGCAAGGCGGGCAAGTCTGGATAGGCTTGCGTGTCATCCAGTGTGAGGTAGTTAACATCATGCCCAGCCTTTTCAAGCGCACTAGCAAACTGCGCCATTGCAGCAAAGAACGCACAAACCTTTTGAACATGATGGGTAACGTAATCGGTTTCTTGTTTAAGCTCGGCAATGACATACAACACTCCCTGATCGTGCTGCTTAAACCATGAGTGGCTGGCATTCAGTTGATCACCGAGAACCAAACGCAAGGTGTGATAACGAGATTGAAGCACAGGTACCTCAGTCAGTACTGATTGAAATAATGGCTAACATACGTAGAAGATAACGTTTTCGATGACAGAAAACCGAGCTAGGCTTGAATATTCGCCGAAACGCTCTACATTGAAGCAGACGTTGTGACCACGCAGACCTTTTCATGCCAAAAGCCATCATTCAACTTTGGATTCTTGTCGGCTATTTTATGATGGCAGTGCCCACGCATGCGATGAATGAACCTCTCAATACATTCGTGCAAGACTTACGTTTTCACGGCTATGTGGACAACTACGGCAATGTAAAACTCCGCTTTTCCCCCATCACGACCTTACCCGCGGGGTTAAAAACGCAAGGGTACTTAGATATTGAAGCTAGTGATATTTCGCGACTGCCTCGCGGGCTGGATATCGGCGGTTACTTAAATGCGGCAAATACGCCACTAACACGGCTACCGCGACTTAAAGTCGGTGGCTATATCAACCTCACCAATACCGCTGTAACCGCATTACCGCCAAACCTCGTCGTGCGTGGCGACCTCAGTCTGGTCAATACGCCTCTCACCACCTTGCCAAGACGCTTGTACGTTGAGGGCAACCTTTATCTTACTAACTCGCCAATTAGCGCATTACCCGACGATATTTACGTGGGAGGCAATGTATACATTCGCGGTACAAATATTTCATCCGTGGATCCGGAGTTGCGCATTCAAGGCCGAGTACTCCCACCACCAAATCAATGAATTGAACCAACAGGACTGATCGAAATAGCAAGGTTATCGTATCGATAGCTGAGCCTTTTTAAACTTACAGTCAAAGATATTCCTTATGATTATTATTCATCACCTTGAACAATCGCGTTCTCAGCGTATTGTTTGGTTGCTTGAGGCACTGGGTGTGCCCTATCAAATCAAGACCTACTCGCGTGACCCCAACACCAAGTTGGCGCCCCCCGAGCTCAAACGCGTTCACCCTCTGGGCAAAGCACCTGTGATTGAGGATGAAGGGACGATCATTGCAGAGTCGGGCGCGATCATTGAGTACATTTTGGAAAAGTATGGTGACGGGCGCTTACAGCCACAAACGCCAGAGCAGAAAGGTCACTATCGCTACTGGATGCACTATGCCGAAGGGTCTTTGATGCCAATATTGGTCATGTCATTGATTTTCAGCAAAATCCCAGAGGCACCGATGCCCTTTTTTGTGCGTCCCTTGGCAAAAAAGCTGATGAAAGGCGTCACCGACCAGTTTATTGCACCCCAGCTGCGAGACCATCTTGCCATGATCGAACACCACTTAACGACGCATGATTGGTTGTGTGGTGACATACTCACAGCGGCAGATATTCAAATGAGTTTCCCATTAATCGCAATGCGTCCTCGTCTAGACCCACAGCAACACGGTCACATTGTTGCGTATCTTGAGCGCATTGAACAACAGCCTGGCTATCAAAGCGCCCTGTGTGTTGTGGGGCCGCTAAAAACGCTTTAAGCCCGCTAATGCGGGCTTAATCTTAATAAAAATCATGGTTACGCAGGTTGGGTGTGACGAGCCTGAACGACCCAGCGTTGATATCCTGATGATGATTTCAGTTGCTGATACCATTGCGACACGTGCGGCGGCAAAGTCATTGATGGCGTCAAGGCAAGAGAATGGACCACAGTGCCAATCGCAATATCAGCGAGCGTCATCATATCAGAGATTAAATAGCGACGCTCAGCAAGCTCTTCGTTCAGCTTCTCTAAATCGTAGCGGCACTGCTCAAGGGCCGACTCTCTCACCTTGGGATCGCTCGATGCTTCCAAGCAAGCAGTTTTAACCGTAGGCTGAAACGAAGATAGGCACCAATCCATCCAACGTTCGTAGCGCGAGCGTTGAAACGCGCAATCTGGGTACCACATTTTATTGCCATAGCAGGCAACCAGATAGCGCAAAATGGTGTGCGATTCCCACACACTGTTTGGGCCGTCTTCTAATACCGGCACCTGACGCATCGGACATTTTTGTGCCAGTGCATCAGCGTCTTGGGCATTATGATGAATATCGACCTCATCCAGTTCGATACTTAAATCTAACTCATCAATCAGCCACATCACTTTTTGAACATTAATGGCAGAAGGGTGGCCATAAATCTTCATGATTACTCTCCTTGTTAAACGCAATACCTCAACGACTCAACGCGTTTTTTTGGCCGATGAATGTCACTTTTCATCCCACCACAACGCCAGTCGTATCGAGATCAACCGCCAAGCATGATCCCTGCTTATTAGTGATTTATTTGAGCGTCGCATAATCCTTCTTTTTTAGCAAGTCATCGCGGGTTTAACCCACACCACCATCCGGACTGACTTTGTTATCGATTTTTTTCAACATAATATGCTGCGGACCTGCACTACCACCATGATACAACTCGCCCGTATCAGTGAAGCCTGCGCGTTGGTAGCACACAATCGCGCCCGCATTTTTGCAATTAACGGTCAGGATAAGACGCTGCGTCCACGGATAGCGTGGTTTGACATAATCCGCCAAGGCCATCATCGCGCGGCGACCCAGTGCGTTACCTTGGTGGTGCTGATCGATAAACACCGCACGAACTCCCATATCACCTGAATGGGCAAAGTCGTATTGCGACGCGTAACCAGTATCAAGAATAAACCCGCCCACAATCACGGTCTCTACCTCAATCAGGTGTAGATGAGCAAATTCATTGGCCGCCGCCAAGATTTCCTCTGGGCGTCCGACAAAAGGCAGCTGCTCATGCGTGATAGAAAGAGACAAAAATGAGGCTAAGTCAGTGGGAGAAAATGGACGTAACAGCACGGGAGATCATCCTTGAGTCTATGAAAAACGGCTAATTTATCATAAAACCGCCTAAGCTGTCCGAGGGGATTATGCCGTATGAATACGCCGCGATCGGCAACCGCCATGCAGGATTAAATCGATATAAAAATAGAGGTCACGATTTCACGCTTTTCCTGTCGTCGATTTGTCATCTTTTTATCACATCGCTTTTCTTCGCTTACCATTTGTGGTTAATCTATTGATTAACAAGGCTTATTAACAAATTACTCAACCAAGGAATGGAAAGATGAAATTAAAACTATTAGCAGGTTCATTGGCACTCGCATTGTGTAGCTCAGCGTTTGCAGCTCACGTCCCAGAAGGCGTGGAGCTTGCCGAGCAACAGACTCTTATTTGGGGGGTTTCTGGCGAAGTGCCTACGCTGGATCCGACCAAGTCCAGTGATACCGCCAGTAACAAAATTATCTCAGATTTGTTCGAAGGCATTACATCGCGCACGCCAAGTGGCGATATTGCACCAGGTTTAGCAAAAAACTGGGAAGTCAGTGAAGATGGGTTAACGTACACATTCCATTTACGCGAGGCGACATGGTCTGACGGTGAGCCCATTACAGCGGAAGATGTTGTCTATACACTACAACGTGCCGTCGACCCAGCAACCGCTGCACCATACGCTTGGTATTTAGGCACCGCGAACATTCTCAATGCAACCGAAATCACCGATGGACATAAGCCAGCAAGTGCGTTAGGCGTGAAGGCGGTGGACGACCATACCATCGAGTTTACATTGGTGCGACGTACTCCTTATTTCCCCAATATGCTCACCCATTCTTCGACCTACCCTGTACCAAAACATACGGTAGAAAAGTATGGTGATAACTGGACACGCCCCGAAAACATGGTCAACTCCGGCGCCTATAACTTAACCAACTGGGTGATTAATGAGCGCATCGATCTTGAGCGTAACCCCATGTACTGGAACGATAAAGAAACGGTGATTAATAAAACATCGTATGTAACCTCCAGCGATGCTAACGCGGAATATAACCGCTATCGCACCGGTGAGATCGACGTGACCTTTAGCTTCCCGCTTGAATCCTATAAGAAAATCAAGCAAGAGCGTCCCGATGAATTCCTAACCATGCCATCGCTTGCAACTTATTACTATTTATTCAACACAGAGCGCGAACCGTTTAACGACGTGCGCGTACGCAAAGCACTCGCCTATGCCATTGATCGTAATGTCGTCACCGACATAATTCTTGGTCAAGGACAACAACCTGCCTACAGTGCAACACCACCAGCCATCAATAACTTCGAACCGCCGAAATTGGCTTGGGCGGAAATGACCCAAGAAGAACGTTATCAAAAAGCAAAAGAACTCTTGGCCGAAGCGGGATACAGCAAAGACAACCCTCTGGAGTTTGAATTGGTGTATAACACCATGGAATCCCACAAAAAACTTGCATTGACAGTAACGTCTATGTGGAAACGCCATCTCCCGGTTAAAGTCAGCTTAGCCAACCAAGAGTGGAAAACCTTTTTGCAAAAAGTGCTACAAAAAGACTTTGATGTGGCTCGCGATGGATGGAATGGTGACTACAATGAGGCTTCAACTTTCCTAAGCTATTTCAGTAGTAAAGGTATGAATAAGTCCAATTGGAGCAACCCTGAATACGACAAGCTGCTTGACCAAGCCCTCTCCGTTGTCGACCCAGAAAAGCGTAAGGCCTATTATCAGGAAGCGGAGCGCATTTTCGCCAAGGAGATGCCTGCCATTCCAATGTACTTTTACACGCGTAGTGTGATCAAAAGCCCTAAAGTAGGCGGCTATAATACGGAAAACCCGAACGACCTACGTTACACTCGGAACCTTTATATCACTAAAAACTAATCGATAGTGATAGGAAAAAGCGTCACGCATTGCGCGTGGCGTTTTTGTTTGACGCGAGCAAAAAGAGGGAGACGATCCGCATTCAAACTGGTCAAGCACGCGCTTCGAACCCAAGAACGATAGATATAAAAAAAGCGCCAACCTCTCGGCTAGCGCTTTTTCTGAATTTGGCTCCCCCAACTGGACTCGAACCAGTGACATACGGATTAACAGTCCGCCGTTCTACCAACTGAACTATGGGGGAAATGTGTTTCGTAACAACGAGAAGGATGGTAGGCGATTGCCGCAAAGGGTGCAACCCCTTTTACGGTGATTTATCGCTTTTCATGTTCAAATGGCTAAAAATACGCCAAAACAAGCGATTATCACATACGTTTTGCATCCTTCCCCCAAAAAATGCCAAGATGACAAACAGACAGAAAAAGGAAACAAACATTGAATCCGGACGCCTCTTCCCTGCCCCGTTTTATTGCTGGCCCCATGCTACGGCGAACTACTCAACATGAAGTCGTCGTATGGGCGGTATTATCAACGCCGCCAGACCAAGGCACATTGTCCGTTTTTGATGATCAGACTCTCCTCGCCGCGATGCCACTCTCCTCGGCGCAGCAATTTCGCGCTGGTAAGCACGCATGGGTGGTACTGGCTCATCTCCGATGTGCGCACGGCTTTCCGCTCGATGTGCCATTGCGTTACGACATCTTACTCGATCAAAAGCCCTTGTCCGAATGGATCCCGGATTTACTCTATGACGGTGAACGTTCACCGCACTTTGTGATCCCCTCCCAAGCGAACCATTTAGCGCATGGCTCATGTCGGCACCCGCACCATCAGTGTGATGATGCACTGGTCACACTCGACGATAAACTCGCCAATGAGGAGATCTCACAATGGCCGGACATGCTCATTATGAGCGGAGATCAGATTTACGCCGATGATGTCGCCACACCAATGTTGCAGCGGATCAAAGCCTTGATTGCTCGGCTGGAGCTCAAAAATGAATACTTTGACGCCGCACCGATTGCACATTGCCGGGAACTCGATACGCATCCAGATGGCTACCTCAACCGAACAAAATTGTTGCCCGCACAGCGCGCACGGTATGGTTCTCTGTTCGAACGGTTAAAAGGACGTGCGCTGCCGATCTTCACCTCTCAGACAACCAGCAATCACCTGATTAGCTTTGCCGAACATTTCGCCATGTATTTACTGGTGTGGTCGCCAGAAGCTTGGCGCATCACAAATACAGCCTCAGTCGCACTCAATCGCGTGTTAACGCCACAGCAACAGTCACGGTATCAGCGTGAAGAGCAAGCCCTGACTAAGTTTCAACACGGTCTGCCCCAAGTTAGGCGTCTGTTCGCCCATCTCGCCACCTATATGATTTTTGATGACCACGACATCACCGATGACTGGAACATCACCGTAGGCTGGGAGCAAGCAGCCTATCAACAGCCCTTTTCACGGCGCATTATCGGCAATGGTCTGTTTGCCTACTGGCTATGCCAAGGTTGGGGAAATGACCCTAAACAATTTGATTCCTCGTTTGTTGCGCTTGCGACGGCTAGCCAGTTTGGACAGTCTGGCGATGACCCGAATGATAGTGCGCACGACGCAATGATTGAGACGCTACTTCGCTTTGAGCATTGGCATTACAACGTACCGACGACCCCCTGTGTAGTGGTACTCGATACTCG
>NZ_MUFL01000092.1:0-11469 GCF_001995355.1 Salinivibrio sp. PR919
GTATGTCGCAATATCGCTCAATGTGCCAGTAGACCACCCCTCCGGAATCAATCCCAACTCCGACTCAACCAGCTTATCGGGGAACAGGGCGGCGGTGTCGGCGTCCATTCCCTCGGGCTGCTTGCCCTGCATTTTGGCTTTGACGGGGTCGAAATCAACAAACCAAGACTTAAAGATAGCTTGCGCCATGGCTTCGAGGGTTTGGTTGGTCGCAGTGTTTAGCTGAAACTTACGATCGATGTCGAGTAAAAATTTACCTATTGCTTTCTGATGTTCTCGGTTCTTGACAAATGAGACTTCCATTTCTTTGATAGAATCACGAGAAAGTTCCGTTTGACCAGTTGTTCCCGTTGCAAAGCTTTCAATCAAACTTTGCTTTGACTTCATCAAATAACCAAAAAATATTGGGTCAATAACATTCTTATCTGGTCTCACAATAGTTACATGAGTATCTACCGTAAGATTAGTGTCATCCCCTAGGAATTGACCTACACGTCCTAACGTTCCAACGCCTGTCGAATTTACAAGCACATCATATTTTTGCACTAATTTTTCTGTAGGTACCTTTCTCTTCGATAGATCATTTAAACGGGTGAGCTCAAGATTAACTTGATAATCCCGAATACACTTTTGGTTAACGACGGCAGCTGCCCCATTAATGATATCTGTATATTTTGGGGCAATACCTCTCGAAATATAAGTTGTTAGCTCATCAACTTTAAAGCTCATAACCCAACCCCGCTAGATTCTTCTTGATTTCCGCTTCTAACTTGGCCGATTCCGCAAATTGCTCACTTAACTTTTCGGTTAGGGTCGCCATTTTTTCTGCAAAGGGAATGCCATCATCTTCCACATCCGCCGCGCCCACGTAGCGGCCTGGGGTGAGAACAAAATCGTGCTTTTTAATCTCATCCAAGGTGGCGGATTTACAAAAGCCGGCTTGGTCTTGGTATGTGGTGCCGTTCACTTCCGCGCCCGTCTTCCACGCATGAAAAACATCGGCCACTAGTGCGATATCGTCCATAGAAAAGTCGCGCAACACGCGGTCTTTCATATAGCCAAGGTGGCGGGCGTCAATAAACAACACTTCGCCTTTACGGTCGCGCAACTGGCGGCCTGCTTTATCGGTACGCGCCTTTTTGGTTTTGGTTAAAAACCAGATACAGGCGGGGATTTGGGTGTTAGTAAACAGCTGGCCGGGCAGGGCAACCATACACTCGACCAAGTCRTTTTCCACTAATGCGGCGCGGATCTCGCCTTCATTGTTGGTGGTAGAACTCATYGAGCCGTTGGCGAGCAGCAAGGCTTGCGAGCCGTCGGGCGCAAGGTGGTGGAGCATATGTTGCAACCACGCAAAGTTGGCATTATTAGCGGGCGGTTGGCCGTATACCCAGCGTGGGTCGTTATCATCGACGCCTGTGTTCCACTCCCGCATGTTAAACGGCGGGTTAGCCATAATAAAATCGGCACGCAGGTCAGGGTGTTGCACATTGGTGTAGGTGCTGGCGGGCTCTTTACCAAAGTCGTAATCTAAGCCACGGATCGCCATGTTCATCGCAGCCAGCTGCCAAGTGGTGTAGTTGTATTCTTGGCCGTAAATCGAGATCTTTTGCTTTTGGGTGAGCGGGTCGATGTCATATTTATTGGCGTATCGCTCAATAAACTTTTCTGATTGCACAAAGAAGCCACCGGAGCCCATCGCCGGGTCGTACACCCGCCCTTCAAACGGTTCGAGCATTTCAACAATCAAGCTAACAATCGAGGCGGGCGTGTAGAACTGACCGCCTTTTTTCCCTTCTGCCAAGGCAAACTGACCGAGAAAATACTCGTAGATATGGCCGAGAATGTCTTTGCTATTTAGCGAGTTGTGAGAAAACGGAATAGTGGCAATCAGGTTAATCAGCTCGACCAACTTGGCTTGATCGATACGCAAGCCGCTGTAGGCTTTGTTCAAAACACCCTTGAGCTTGGCGTTGTCGCGCTCAATGCCTTCAAGCGCATTATCAATCAAGTGACCGACGGAGGTGATTTTCTTCGCTTTGCCGGCGATAGTCAGCTCGGCCCCGCCAATTACCCGTGGGGCGTTGTCTTGCAAAAACTGCCAACGTGACTCAGCGGGCAACCAAAAGACATTTTTCTCGGTGTAATAATCACGTTGCTCTAGCTCAATCGCTTTTTCTTCTTCCAGCTCTTCTGGAGTCAAGCCTTCTGGGTCGAGGTAGTATTCATGCTCTGGATCATCCAGCTGTGCCGAAATTTCTTGGCGGCGGGCATCAAAGGCATCGGATACGTATTTAACAAAAATCAGCCCAAGCACCGCGTGTTTATACTGAGCCGCATCCAAGGTGGAGCGGAGTTTGTCGGCGGCAGTCCATAGCTTGCTTTCAAGCGCTTTTAAGTATTCTTGTTCTTGCTGAGTCGGCTGGTTCATTTTTCACATCATATTGCAAACGAATGGCAGTAGTTTATCACTGCTGCGGTTCACTTCGCACTCTTGACTGGATTTTATGACACCTCTGAGTGGTAATTCTGATGGCTTTGTGATCATTAACAGGAGGATCAATTCGATATGCATTCCCACGCGGGAGCGTGGGAACGAGAGATGAGGCGGCTCACTGGCGTTATTCGAGTGCCAGAGATTACATGGGCTCGCCGGGGTTGCTGGCGGTTTGTCGCGAGTGGTAGCGAGGTAGGCATTCCCACGCAGGGGCGTGGGAACGAGAGATGAAGCCGCACGCTGGCGTTATTCGAGTGCCAGAGATTACATGGGCACGTCGGGGCTGCTGGTGGTTTGTCGCGAGTGGTAGCGGGGTAGGCATTCCCACGCGGGAGCGTGGGAACGAGTTAAATTCTCTGAAAAAATGAATGCAGAGATTACGAGTGAGAACACCAAATATGATGTTGTTGCGAATTACTCGAAATGGCAGGAAGTTGTAAGCTAATCGAGAGCACATGCTGAATAAAGCGCTCTATGTTTGGGTTTGACTGCTGTTCACTATCTCGTTCCCACGCTCCTGCGTGGGAATGCATATGGAGTTTTAATTATGGGGAGAAGCCGCTACAAAATCACCGAGCCTCATTTACCGCACTTCGTGACCTTGACCGTACTGCACTGGATCCCTGTTTTTACTCGTCCCGACACCGTCAATATCTTGCTTGATGCGTTGCGTTTTTTAAGCCGAGACGGCCTTAACGTTTATGCTTGGGTGGTGCTAGAAAACCACTGTCATTTAGTGTTGCAAAGTAAGGCATTGGATCATGATATCGCTCGACTTAAATCATGGACGGCGAAACATCTGATTCAATACTTTGCTGAGCGCAACGTTAAGCAAATTCTGGATCAATTGGCGTTTTATAAAAAAGCCCACAAAGGTGATCGCGCTTATCAGTTTTGGCAGGAGGGTGTGCATCCTGAATTGATACAAAACGACGCTATGATGCGGCAGAAGATCGAGTATATTCATCAGAATCCGGTGAAGCGGGGCTATGTTGATGAAGCCGCRCACTGGCGTTAYTCGAGTGCCAGAGATTACATGGGCACGACGGGGTTGCTGGCGGTTTGTCGYGAGTGGTAGCGAGGTAGGCATTCCCACGCRGGAGCGTGGGAACGAGAGATGAKGCTATGTTGATGAAGCCGCACACTGGCGTTATTCGAGTGCCAGAGATTACATGGGCACGACGGGGYTGYTGGCGGTTTGTCGYGAGTGGTAGCGRGGTAKGCATTCCCACGCGGGAGCGTGGGAACGAGAGATGAGGCTATGTTGATGAAGCCRCRCACTGGCGCTATTCGAGTGCCAGAGATTACATGGGCACGACGGGGTTGTTGGCGGTTTGTCGTGAGTGGTAGCGATGTATGCATTCCCACGCGGGAGCGTGGGAACGAGTTATTTGTTGATACGCACTTTATCCATCCTGCGCTATCTTAAGAAAGTAATACGTGTTCGTCGTTACTATAGAGTGGCTCGCTATACATTCTCAGGTGTCTGAATAGGAGTGAATAATGCGCGCCAAACTCATGCGCTAGGAGGAATCATGCCAAAACCGACACTTGATTTTGGTCTACCGGATGACTTTGACCAATACCTCGACAAACTGATTGAGTCCAATGGTACCGATGCGGCCATGGGCGAAGAGCTTCGCGATGCGATTATAAAAAGCTGTCGAGAAGTGAATGATAACCTAGCCGAGTCGTTCTCAGACTTATCGAAAACCGGCTTTGAGCCAGAGGACGAGGCTAACAGCGAGGACGACGATTAGCTTCTCCAGAATAAAGTAAACTTCCTGCAGTAACATCTAGGCGCTGGTCTTATTTCATCGTACTCATTTATGGATATATCTCGTTCCCACGCAGGAGTGTGGGAACGAGATATATTCAATGGGCCGTAGAGCGTGCCACAGCAAGATCAACAAAATTGCGATAACTCTCTAAAAATTTGGGCTTTTTGGTGTGGTTGGCTAATTTAATAGACAGTGCGGTCAGAACCTCATCGTCCTGTGGTTTGTTCAATGAGCGAGAAGCAGGCGCTGTGGGTCGGGTTTGAGTCGCTTTTTGTTAATGAATACAAGGAGTGTGAGATGGCGAGGTTGATGCGATGGATGACGTTCGTTGTGGGCGGCTTGTTGTTGGTTGTCTCGGTTAAGGCGCAGTTGGCGCCGCATCCACAAAGTGTGTTGTTTGAAAATGTGCGTATTTTCGATGGTCAATCTGCGCAGCTTTCTACCCCCAAACATGTTTTAGTTGAGGGAAACAAGATCACACGGATTTCGAATCACCCGATTGAAGTAGCGCCGTCATTGAACTCCACTGTGATCCAAGGTGAGGGACGCACGCTGATGCCGGGGCTGATTGATGCACATTGGCATGCGATGTTGGCGACTGTTTCGGTCCCACAACTGCTTACCGCAGACGTCGGCTATATCAATCTTCGGGCCGCACAAGAAGCTGAACGCACGCTAATGCGAGGCTTTACCAGTGTACGTGATCTTAGTGGGCCGATATTTGGTCTGAAAAAAGCCATTGACGAGGGAATAGTCGCCGGGCCGCGCATTTGGCCTTCCGGTGCAATGATTTCGCAAACAGGCGGGCATGGTGATTTTAGGATGCGTTATGAAGTGCCTGCTGCGAACAATGCTGGACTGAGCCGCGGAGAATCGCTCAATGGTGGTGTGATAGCGGATGGGGTGGCGGAAGTAAGAAAGCGCGTTCGTGAGCAACTGATGTTGGGTGCCTCGCAAATCAAACTCGCGGCGGGAGGCGGCGTCTCCTCTGCGTATGATCCGATTGATGTGGCCCAATACTCGGAAGAAGAATTCCGCGCTGCGGTAGATGCGGCAGATAACTGGGGCACCTATGTGACGGTACATGCCTACACGCCCAAAGCGATTCAAACTGCGATCAACGCGGGTGTGAAAGTGATTGAGCATGGACAGCTCATGGATGAAGCAACTGCACAATTAATGGCGGAAAAAGGCGTATGGCTGAGCGGCCAAGCCTTCCTTGCTAACGAGTACTCGAATCCGACGCAAGGAGAGGCGAAAGTAAAACAGCAACAGGTTGCCCAAGGCACCGACAACGCCTTTAAGCTTGCTAAGCAATATGGCCTTAAGGTGGCTTGGGGCACAGATATTTTATTCAATCCTGCCATGACCAAAAACCAAGGAGCGATCTTAACCACGATGACAAAGTGGTACACACCGGCTGAAGTGTTATCGATGGCAACGTCTGGGAATGCAGCCTTGCTTGCGTTGTCTGGCAAGCGGAGTCCATATCAAGGGAAATTAGGGGTGATAGAAGAGGACGCTATCGCTGACATCCTCCTTGTTGAGGGTAATCCGCTGGAAAATCTTGACCTGATTGCTGAGCCTGATGCGCACTTCGTTGTGATCATGAAAAACGGCAAAATCTATAAAAACACCTCGGAAACAACAGGGTATTGATAGCCAATGAGTGCACGCGATTAAAAGAGAGTAATGGCGTGCGCTGTTGTCTTTGGGCTTAATCGGCCAAGTGCAGAGTTAGGCTAACACCCAGTTGGTCGCTATCTACTTGATGTGTTTTTAGTTTTTATTGTCACTTCTTCTTTACTGATAAGCCGCAATATTCTCCGCTCCCTATGCTGCTAGGCTAGATCTTTGCCGCCAAACTCGGTACATTACACGCAAATAGAAACTATTCTCACTTTTGTTTATGGCGGAAGCCATATCACCAAGCATGTTTGTAGATATCACCATGATAAAATCGTCTTCATTTCGGCTCGTGCTGGGCGTTGCGTCCTGTTTGGCGTTTACGCCAGCGGTGAGTGCGGATCAGCTCGAAAAGGCGCAAGCCATCGAGGGTAAAACCACCCAAGAAGCGGCACAGTCGCAATCACGCATTAATCGCCGCGCCGATGCCAGTTTGGCTATGCGTCAAGAAATTGAGCAAATCCAAACTCAGATCAGTAATTTAGAAATCTACCGCGATCACCTACAAAACTTGGTGAGCAACCAACAGGTAGAAGCACAAAGTCTTCGCGATCAAATCATCGAGATCAAAGAGACGCGCCAAGGCATTGTGCCTTTGATGTACCGCATGCTCGACGGATTGGAACAGTGGATTGCTAAAGACATGCCACTGAAAGCGGAGCAGCGACAAGCACGCCTAGAAAAACTTCAAGCGATGATGGGTCGTGCCGATGTGGCTGATTCGGAGAAGTTTCGCCGTATTCTCGAGGCCTATCAAATTGAGCGTGACTATGGCACCAAGCTAGATGCTTACCAAGATACCATTGCGCTGGATGGTCGGGCGCATCAGGTGGATGTGCTGCATCTTGGTCGCGTGTCGCTGGTGGCGCGTAGCCTTGATGGCAAGAAGCATTGGGTATGGAGCACACGAGATTCGCTGTGGGTATCCTTGGATGCGAGTGCGGGCGAAGCCGTGGATAAAGCCTTCGCGGTTGCACAAAAACAAGTGGCACCGTCGTTGTTATCTCTGCCTTTAAGTGCCAACCAAGGGGTGAAATCATGAGCTGGAAAACCCTGATTGCCGCAGCCTGTTTTATTGCTGTCGCGCCTTTGACTCATGCTGACGATCTTGTGGGCCAAACCCAACAAGCGCAGCAGCAAGCCCGTGAACACAACCAAGCGCGTGAAGCGGAGTTTGCGATGACGGAGCGGGAGCTGCGCGCCAAACTGAATCAGTTGAAAGCAACCCGTAATGCGCTTGAGGCGGAAACCGAAAAACTCAGTGACACCTTTAGTGACAACGAGCAACAACTGGCGTCGTTGGAAGATAAACTTCGCTTGGAATCGGGCAGTTTGGGAGAGCTATTTGGCGTGGTGCGTCAAGCGAGCAAAACCATTCAAACCGACAGTGCTTCCAGCTATGTTGGCATCACGCAACCGACCTTTAATCAAACCGTTTCAGAGATCGTTGCCGCCGATACATTACCGTCACTCAAACAGCTAAATACCTTGTGGCAAGGGATGCTCACCCAAATGCAAACCAGCGGCGAGCTGCAAGCGTTAACGCTGCCGGTTGTGGATGCGCAAGGCGTGTCGTCTGAGCAGTCGGTGGTGCGCGTCGGTAACCTTGGGCTGGTGAGCCCGCAGGGCTATTTGAACTGGCAGTCGGACAGAAAGGTGGCGATCCCGTATCGTGCGCAACCTGATAATACCCTCACCACATCCGCGCTTGAGCAAGCGATCACCTCGGTGGGTGAGCCTGTACTGGTTGATCCGTCGCGCGGCTTTCTCCTCAGTCAATTAGAGAAAGCGCCAAGCTTGGCGGATCGTTTTAGCCAAGGCGGTTTTGTGGCCAAAGTGATTGCGGCGTTATTGGCGGTTGGTCTGTTAATTGCGCTCTATCGCGGCGCGGTACTGCTGTCTATTCATGCCAAAATGCATCGTCAGCTGAAACACCCAGAGTCACCAGAGGATAACCCACTGGGTCGTGTCCTTAAGGTGTATCACGATGCACCACAACGTGATGTTGAATCGCTGGAGTTACGCTTGCTGGAAGCGGTTGTCGATGAGCAACAAGGCTGTGAAAAAGGCCTTTCTATGTTGAAACTGCTTGCGGCACTGGCGCCAATGCTGGGTCTGTTGGGAACAGTGACTGGGATGATCGAAACCTTCCAAGTGATTACCCAGTTTGGTAATGGCGACCCGAAAGTGATGGCAGGCGGTATTTCGATGGCTCTTGTGACCACGGTACTTGGCTTGATCGCGGCGATCCCACTGCTTCTTGCGCATAATATTCTGAGCGGGCAGGCCGATCATATTCGCGGTATGTTAGAAAAACAAAGTATTAGCCTTGTTGCAGAACAAGCCGAGCAACCAGCGAATACGGCGGCCACTGGACAAGCAGCATGATGGATGTAGAGCTACTTTCCCAATTCAATCACCAAGATATTTGGTTTATCTTGCGCCATTTTATGGCGCAAGGTGGGCCAGTGCTATGGTGGCTGGGTGTGGTAGTGCTGTTTTGCTGGGTTTTGGTGATCGAACGTTTGTTGTACTTATACTCACGGTTTCCGGCACAACGGCAAGCGTGGATATCGGCCTGGCAAGCACGCACTGATCATCATTCGTGGTATGCACGCGCTATTCGCCAAGGGTGGCTATTTGAAGCGCAGCATGAACTGGGGCGCTACCTCAGTTTAATTAAAGCGCTGGTGGCCATTTGCCCGATGTTGGGCCTGTTGGGCACAGTCACTGGAATGATCTCTGTCTTTGATGTGATGGCCAGTCAAGGGACCAGCGAACCACGCTTGATGGCATCGGGGATCTCAATGGCCACGCTGCCGACCATGGCTGGCATGGTGGCAGCCCTTGCCGGCATGTTTGCCCATGCCCGTTTAGTTAAAGCCTGTCAGCGCCGAGAAGTGGCGCTTGAACAGGCGCTTCGGAGTCAGTAATGCGATTGATTCGACCTCATAAGCAGCGCGAGGAAGCGCAAATCGATTTAACCTCCATGTTGGACATTGTGTTCATCATGTTGATCTTTTTTATCGTCACCAGCTCGTTTGTGCGCGAATCCGGGGTGGAAGTGAACCGTCCCGAGGCGAGTCATGCAACCAGCCAAAAAGATGCCGGTATCTTTGTCGCAGTGACCGCATCGAACGAAATCTATATTGATAAGCGTTTGGTAGATGTAGAGCGTGTCGAAGCGACGTTAGAGCATGTGCTGTTGGATAAGCCGGATGCGTCCCTTGTGATTCAAGCCGATGAACTGGCGTACAATGGTACCGTTGTAAAAGTGATGGACGCCGCCAAGGGAGCAGGGATCGCGAGTATTGCCTTGGCTACGGAGTCGCCATAATGAAGCGATGGCTGATTTCAATGCCGGTCGCGCTGGTATTCACGTTAGGCCTATTTATGCTGATGGCTCTGATGGTGGGTCACAGTACCCAGCGCCCGCAAGAAAAGTCGACCTCGATGAGCATCGATATTTTTATGCAGGAGCCAGACACCGATGTGCAGCGTCGTCAGCGCACGGTGCCAGAGCGGCCGAAACCACCGGAAATGCCAGATACGCCGACGCCGGTAACGCAAACACAATCGACAGCTTCCGCTCAGCCGGATATGCCAACGCTGAATTTGCAGACCAACATTCAAGGCGTCATGGTGCAAGCTCCCTCTCTGGGTGATTTAAGCGTCATGCAGGGGCCGAATAATCAGCAGGCCATGCCGCTGTTTCGAGTGGAACCCAATTATCCACCACGCGCCATGCGTCGTGGTTTAGAAGGGTATGTAGTGGTGCGTTTTACCATTAGCCCTTCCGGTCGACCGCAAGATTTGAGTGTGGTTGAAGCAAATCCGCCCCGTGTGTTTGAACGTGAAGCACTGCGAGCGCTGCGTAAATGGAAGTACGAGCCCAAAGTGGTGAATGGAGAAGCCGTGGCGCAGCCGGGTCAGCAGATCAAATTGGAGTTTAACTTACGCTAATGTTGAAACGACTTATCTTTACCTTGGCATTGATGTTTGCATTGCCCGCCGCGGCGCAGTTGTCACCCTCGGTTGCCTTATCGATTGAAAAGGCACAAGCGTTAGAGCAAGCGTCTAAGTTGGGCGAAGCCATTGCGCTACTCAACAAGCTGAATGTGAAACGTGATTTTGACAAAGCTTTTGTTGACCGTGCGCTGGGGGTTTTCTATTGGCAATATGGCAACAATGATAAAGCGATTGTTCATATCAAGCGCGCGGTAGATAGCGAGCAATTGCAAGATGCGCAAGCGTGGCAAACCAAGCGGATGTTAGCCGATTTACTGCTGATTGATGGCCAATACGCGGCGGCATTGCAATATTATTATCCGCTTGCCCGTTCGGTACCTAAAGAGAAAGCCGAGCAGGCCGAAGATGTGTGGCTGCGTATCATGCAAGCGCATTATCAACGCGAGCAATGGCAGAAAGTGTTGGCTGCGTATCCAGACTATGAGCGCTCCATGAATAATACGGCCACCGTGTCGGCATTGTCACTCAAGCTTGGGGCACAATTGCAATTGGAGCAATGGCGCGGGGCGACCCCCACTTTAAAAGCCTTGATTGCCCTTGAGCCAGATAATAAACAGTGGTGGCGTCAATTGGCGGCCAACTATGTGCGCTTAGAACAGCCGAAAAATGCGATTAGCACCTATTTACTTGCCAAGCGCAAAGGGATAGCTCTAGAGCCGAGTGAGCAACGGACAGTGGCACAGCTTTACGCCAATGTCGGTGTTCCTGAGCGCGCAGCCAAATGGCTGAAGGGACTGCCTGAGAGCGAGCAAGATGCGCAAACCCTTGCTCAGCAAGCCAGCCTTTGGCAACAAGCGCGTGAATGGCCTCAGGCCATTTCCGCTTGGCAACTGGCTGCTAAGAAAGAGAGCCAATATCACTGGCAGCTGGCCTTGATGCAAATTCAGCAGGGTGAGTATCAGCAAGCACTCACTTCGCTGGATAGGGCTGAAAAAGGGGCGTCGAAGAAAGATATTGCGTTAGCGAAAGTGCAAGCCTATTACAAATTGAATCAGTTTGACCATGCCCTTGAGCAAGCTAAAGTCGCGCAACGTATTTCGCCGGATGACGCCGTCGAAAGCTGGCTCTCCTTTTTGAAAAAACGTCAGAAGATGCAACAAAGCTAATCAATGCAAAGCTAATCAATGTTAGTTGATGGTCAAGGTTACAAAAGGCCCCACAGCAAGTGCTTGTGGGGCCTTTTTATTATCGCGGGTATCTGAACGACAGGCATAAAAAAGGGCGCCAACGGCGCCCTACAATCAGTCAGACAAGGTTTCTTATGCAACAGAAACGTTAGATGCCTGTGGGCCTTTTTGGCCTTGCTCAACGGTAAAGTTTACACGTTGGCCTTCGGTAAGGGTTTTAAAGCCTTCACCAACAATCGCGCGGAAGTGTACAAACACGTCTTTTTCGCCGCTGTCTTGAGTGATGAAACCAAAACCTTTCTCTTCGTTAAACCACTTTACGATACCAGTTGATTGATTAGACATAATC
>NZ_MUFL01000093.1:0-10980 GCF_001995355.1 Salinivibrio sp. PR919
AAGCGATTGCTCCACTGTTAACTCCGTCTCGTCTTGGTGTAGTAGACTGATTACTTTTGTGTGAATTTGTGTAAAATAACCGTGCTCGGTTTTTGATCGGTTATTGTACCATGACGGTAACGAAGTAGTGGTACTGGAAGCTTGATAATTATAAATGGAATGTCATGAAGAAATTAGCGCTAATATTGACCCTCCTCGCCAGCGCCTCAGCCTGGGCCCAAGGAGATGCTGAAGCGGGCAAAGCAAAAGCCAATACCTGTGCCGCCTGTCACGGTGCCGATGGTAATAGCATTTTGCCTGACTACCCCAACTTGGCGGGTCAGCACGCCAACTACATTGAAAAGCAATTAAAGGAATTTAAGCTCGGCGCGCAAAGCGGCGGAGAGCAAGGTCGTTACAATGCTGTGATGGCAGGCATGGTTGCACCGCTTTCAGAGCAAGACATGGCTGATCTCGCGGCTTACTATGCGACCTTGACGCCAAAGCCTGGCACTACGCCTGAAGGCTCGGTGGCGATTGGCCGTCAGCTTTATATGGCAGGTGATCCTGAGCGTGGCATTGCAGCCTGTACTGCGTGTCATGGTCCGCGCGGTAATGGTACGCCTTCTTCTGGTTTCCCCAAAATTTCTGGCCAGCCCGCGAAATACCTAGCGAGTCAGCTGAAAATGTTCCGCGATGGTGATCGTCATAACGATATGAATCAAATGATGCGCTCTGTGGCGGCGAAGCTGACCGACAACGAGATTGATGCGTTGTCGAAATATCTTGGTGGCCTGCACTAAGACAGCATTGCCTCGCGGCGACACGAATATATATTGAAAGCGAAAGGGGCGCAGGCCGCTTTCGCTTTTTTGTTGTCTGACGTCTTACCCGCTTAGCTTTTATCTTCGGTTTTTTACTCATACCAACCGACTCCGTCCAGCTGACCCATTGACGCAGACGGCCTTACCGCGAAAAGAGCGATTTTTTCTGTAAGAGATCGCCCATAGATTGCCGTGGAAAATAGATAAAATTTATGCGAGATAATAAAAAATAAACAATAGAATCAAAACCTTAAAACTAAATCTTATTCTTGTACTGATTTGTTTTTGGCTGCAATTCTAGGCAATGGGCGTGGTTGTAGTATTCTATCCCCATCGACAGGACGTTGATGCATCACCCGCACGGAGCGCGGGGGAAACGCCAGGAAGGTGACGCCACCAAGGTGGTGCGCATGGAGCGCGTTAGCACAAGGAGTGTGATGCACGAGGACAGTGCCGTGGTTGTCATGATGACAAGGACGCAGGAGGCGACGGTTAGGCAGGTAGCCACCACAGCAACAGGACGTTGATACAAAGGGCGCACAGCGCCACCAAGCAGGGACGAAAGACGTACCAGGACGGACGACACCCGCTTATATCGCTCTGGCGATACCGCGACAGGCTTTATGCCTGTCGCTTTTTTATTGACCCACTTTCTGCTACATTCGCGCCAGCTTCTGGCATTGAAGAATGATATGCAGCATTGCCCATTATGTGCGCACCAAGGCGTACACCCTTACCATAGTGATAAACAGCGAGCGTACTTTCAGTGTGCAGTGTGTGAGTTAGTATTCGTTGACCGTGATGCGTTGCTATCGGCGGATGACGAGAAGGCGATTTACGACTTGCACCAAAATCATGCTGAGGATGAAGGCTATAAACGTTTTCTGTCCCGCCTGTTCACACCGTTAATGACACGGTTACCTCAACATGCTTACGGGCTCGATTTTGGTTGTGGACCGGGGCCGGTGTTGGCGAGGATGCTGACTGACGCAGGGCACACTATGGCCTGCTATGATCCCTTCTATGCGCCAGATGCACAGGTCTTAGAGACGCAGTACGACTTTATTACCTGTACAGAAGCTATCGAACACTTTTATCAACCCGACGTGGCTTGGCAACAATGGCAAGCCATGCTGAAGCCCGGTGGATGGCTCGGGGTGATGACCAAGTTGGTCACAGACCAAGCGGCATTCTCACGTTGGCATTACAAAAATGACCCCACACACGTGAGCTTTTTTAGCCGTCATACTTTTGAGTTTTTAGCCGCGAAATCGGGCCTTGCGCTTGAATTTGTTGGCAACGACGTAATTTTAATGAGGAAACCACTGTCATGACGCGTAAAAAGAAAACGCGCCGCGTAGGATCGGAAGGCCCGGCGCAATACGTAGATAAAAATCAGAATGAACAAGATCGCATTGCGCGTATGCTGAAAAAGCAGAAAAAGCGCAAAGGTAAAAAAGCCGGCTCGCGTCATTCGGAAGAAAGTAAAACGCAAACGCGCCGCAGCGGTGGTAGTAAAGACCCGCGCATTGGCAGTAAAAAGCCTATCCCACTCGGGACGGATGCGGTGAAACCAAAGCAGCCTAAACTCACGCCTGAGCAGGAGCTTGCCAAACTCGAGCAAGACCCACAACTGAATGTGTTGTTGGATCGTATCGAAAATGGTGAGAAGTTAGGCTCTGGTCTGCAAGCGTATGTGGATGAAAAGCTCGATCGCATTGAAGTGCTGATGGATAAGCTTGGCTTACTCAATGACGACGACACTGATGAAGACGACCTGCTGGCAAAATTTGAACAACAGGACGACTAACGAGGAGTAACTGGTGCAGGATTGGATCTGGGTATTAGCCGGACTAGGCGGATTAATTATTCTCGGCCTATCCATTTATGCGGGGGTGTTGCTGGCTAAATTAAAACGCCAAAACACCTTACAAGCGCAGCAAAAAGAGGCTGCGATTGCCAAGCGCAACGATAAAATTGTCGAGAGTGTCGACGTGATTGCGTTTGCCGCACTTAACGATCAGTGTGATTTATCGGAAGCGGCGATTCGGCTCTATATGATCATGGATCATTTGCAAGGCGATAAACGGGTCGAGTTTGATAGCCGTTACCCCGCATTGTTTGAGCTGTATGAAGCGGTGAAAGATACCCCACGCGGCGAGGCGCGCAGTGCGCTTAAAAAGAAAGAGCGTATGAAGTTTGACCTAGAACGGGCGAAACACGAAGCGCGCCTTGAGCAAGCGATTAAGGCCGAGTTGGCCGAGATTCTCGCGTTTACGGGCGGTCGCCATATCCCTGATCATATCCTGACCCATTAAAGCCAGTCGCGCGGTCTATCTTCTGACCGCGCAATACCCCTATAATTATTGGGCGAAACTCGATCTCACCGACACTTTCGCATCGCTAGCGCCGGTTAGTGCTCAACACTTCACCAAAAGCTGTGGCACACTAGGCGCTGTTGTCCTGAGCGCTCTTTGCGGAATTGTAAGCTATGTCCTCACCACAAGTTATTTGGGATCAAGCCCTTATCAATAAGTACAACTATTCAGGGCCCCGCTATACCTCGTATCCTACCGCGTTAGAATTTCACGAAGCCTTTACGGCCGCTGAATTTGATATGGCCTGTAGCCAGTATCCTGACCGGCCCTTATCGCTCTACGTACATATCCCGTTTTGCCATAAGCTTTGTTATTACTGCGGATGCAATAAAGTGGTGACGCGCCATCAGCATAAAGCGGATGAATACCTGGATGCGCTTGAGCATGAAATTCGCCAGCGTGCGTTTTTGCTGGGCACGCGTCGCGTGACTCAGCTGCATTGGGGTGGGGGAACGCCGACATTTTTAACTAAACCGCAAATATCCCGCTTGATGAGTTTGCTACGCCAAGAGTTTCACTTTGAGGCTGAGGCAGAAATCAGCATTGAAGTCGACCCGCGTGAAATCCCATTGGATATGCTTGATCACTTGCGCGGTGAGGGGTTTAACCGCATTAGCATTGGCGTGCAGGACTTTGATAAAAAAGTGCAGCAGTTGGTCAATCGAGAGCAAGACGAAGACTTTATCCACGCCTTGGTTGAGCGTGCGCGTGAGCTGGGATTTCGCTCCACCAATCTTGATTTAATTTATGGTTTACCCACCCAGACGCCAGCGGGTTTTGCCAAAACCTTAGAGCAAGTGCTGACGATGCGTCCGGGACGTTTGTCGGTGTTTAACTATGCGCATTTGCCATCGCTGTTTGCTGCGCAGCGCAAGATTAAAGACGACGATCTCCCATCGCCAGATGCCAAGCTGACTATGCTGCAAGAGACCATCACCACATTAACCAATGCTGGCTACCAATTTATCGGCATGGACCATTTTGCTCTGCCCGATGATGAACTGGCTGTCGCGCAGCGTGAAGGGCGTTTGCACCGCAATTTCCAAGGCTACACCACGCAAGGTGATTGTGACTTACTGGGGTTGGGCGTGTCGGCGATTTCGATGATTGGCGATTGTTACGCGCAAAACCAAAAGGACATGAAGCAGTATTATCAGCAAGTGGATGCTGAGCGCCATGCATTGTGCAAAGGCGTGATGCTAGAGCGCGATGACCGGATCCGCCGTGATGTGATCAAAGCACTGATGTGTAATTTTTACTTGGATAAAGCCCAGATTGCGGCCGAGTATGACATCGACTTTGATGGCTATTTTGCTGAGGATCTGAAACTCTTGCAGTGTTTTGTCGATGATGGTTTGGTCGCCTTGACCGACACCAGCATTGCTGTGACCAAAACGGGGCGCATGTTGATTCGTAACATCTGTATGAGTTTTGATGTTTATTTACGGGATAGAGCGCGCCAACAACAGTTCTCGCGAGTGATTTAAACAAAAAACCGCCAAACGGCGGTTTTTTTCTTGGCGCCTGGTTGGCGCTTGGTTCGCGAATTAGCGGGCCGCGGCTTTAGCGGTCAGTGCTGCTTTCTCACTGTCAGACAAGAAAGCAATGGTCAGGCCATTTTCTTGCAGTGTGTGGATTTGCGCAGTAGTTAAGCCCGCAGCTGGGGCAGCCACTTCGTATTCATACGGGAGTTCAATGCCTTCGACGGCGGGATCGTCGGTATTTAACGAAGCAAGAATACCGTGATCGAGGAACTGACGTACCGGGTGCTGAGACAAATCCGCCACCGTACTGGTTTGAATGTTCGACGTTAGGCAGCTTTCAATCCCGATACGGTTTTCGGCTAAGTAGTCCATCAGTTTTGGATCCTCAATCGCTTTAACCCCGTGCCCGATTCGGGTCGCGCCGAGTTCATTAATGGCTTGCCACATGCTGGCCGCACCCGCGGCTTCACCCGCGTGTACGGTCACTTGCAGATCGCTGGCACGGACTTTGGCAAAGTGTTGGGTAAATTGATCGCCAGGTTGGCCCAGCTCATCACCGGCCAGATCGATGGCGACCAATTGATGTTTCTGGGTCAGCAATGCATCTAGCTCAGCCATACAAGCTTGAGGGCCAAAAGTGCGGCTCATGATGCCAATCAGGTTGGTTTTTACGCCAAAGTCACGGCTACCGGCTTGCACGCCATCGACCACGGCTTCCACCACGCCTTCGAGAGGCAGTTGATGTTTCATCGCCATGTAGTAAGGCGAAAAGCGTAGTTCCGCATAATCAATGCGTGCGTTTAATGCGTCTTCGACGTTCTCATACGCCACACGGCGCACTGCATCCAAGTCACCCAGCACGGCGACGCCCCAGTCCAGCTTAGACAAAAACGCGACCAGATCCGGCTCGTTTTCAACCACTTGCACATGTGGGCGCAATGACTCGATATCAGTGGCGGGCAGAGGCATCGCGAATTTTTGCCCCAACTCTAAAATGGTCTCGATACGGATGTTGCCGTCCAGATGGCGGTGTAAGTCCGTCAAGGGTAGGTTTTTTCTTATCATCATCGGTTCCCAGCAGGTGAGTTGGCGCTCAGTATAGCGATTGACCATCACATCGTCAGTAGCCAGTATGCCGATGACGTGACAACTATCGCGTGGGGAGCTTATCCGTTACCCGTTCTGTTGGCAGTTCGGCCAAAGGAAGCGGCTTGGCAAACAAGAACCCTTGGGCGTAGTGGCAGCCAATTTCACGCAGTCGAATCGCTTCTTCTTGGGTTTCAATCCCTTCGGCAACCAGATGGACGTCCATGCCACGGGTCATGGCTACTACGGCTTCAATGATGCGCTGGTTGGTCACATTTTCAGTCATCGAATGCACAAAGCTGCGATCGATTTTTAAACTATCAAAGGCCATCTGGTGAAGGTATGCCAGTGAAGAATAGCCGGTCCCAAAGTCGTCAATGGCTATTTTGATGCCCAGTGCACGGATTTTAGTTAGCCCTGATGTTGCCAGTTGCTCGTGGCTCATCAATTGAGATTCGGTGATCTCTAAGGTGAGGTTATCGGCGGGCAAGCGGGTACGTGACAGGACATCTTGCAACTTATCGATAAAATCAGCGGATAAAAGCTGGCGGGCGGATAAGTTTACGTGCAGCTGAAAATCCGCTGCCCACACGCCTTTTTCGATTTGGGCAACGGTATCGTACGCAGCCTGTTCGAGCACTTGCATACCAATTTGATTGATTAAACCGCTTTGTTCGGCCACCGGAATAAACTCGGCGGGCGATACCATACCCCGACTGGGACTTTCCCAACGGACAAGTGCTTCGGCGCCACAGAAACGGCCATCGACAAGACGCACAAGAGGTTGATAGTAAACTACAAACTCATGGTGCTGCACGGCATGATGAAGCTCGAGAAGCAAGCGCGACTGCTCTTGGACACGCGCTTGCATACTGGCCTCAAAGAAAACATAGGCATCGGTTTCACTGCGTTTTGCCTCACTCAGTGCCAATCCTGCGTGTTGCAAGCCTTCGTAAATGGCATCGCCAAAGGTGTGGCCAAAGACTACCCCAGCACATGCATCGACCAAGACCTCATCGTTACCGATTTTGACCGGACGCTTAAACAGGCTGAGTAATTGATTCACCAAGGCTTCTGACTGAGTGCGGTTGGTGGTGTTGGGAGCCAGTACTGCAAACTCATCACCGCGAATTCGTGACACCAACATTCCAGTGCCATCCGCGAGATCGGTTAAGCGCTGAGCAATGGTGCATAGCAGTTGGTCGCCGCCGTCTTGGCCAAGGCTGTCGTTGATGTTGCGAAACCCGTTGATGCCGAGGATCACTAAGGTGTTGGGCGTGTGATAGCGGATGGTGTTGGCTTGTTCTAATAAGCCTTCTCGGGTGTACAAACGGGTTAAGTTGTCTTGACGGACCTGTAGACGTAATGCATTGAACGAGTCCTGCACTTTGTCGGACATGTTGTTAAAGGCATCTTTAAGAATGGCGATTTCTCGCAAACTGGCAGAGGTATTGATCCGATACGTCAGGTTCCCTGAAGCAAGCTTGGCGGCAGCTTCCGCGGTATCGCGCAAAGGGCGGGTGAGTTGGCGAATAATCAAATACACCACCATTAACCCAACTAGCGCCATGGTTATCACGAGGTAGACACTGATCTTTTGTTGGTTGAGTAAGCTCTCCAGCAGTAATTGATCGGGCAAGGCCACCACCACATACCAGTCGTGTTGGAAAGGTGCTGCCATGTCTACCTTCTTGATTATGCCGTAAAAATTGCCCTTGTCGGCAATCTTAAAATAAAAAGGTTGCCCCAATTGCGAGGGCGCAGGGGGCCAGTCATCGGAGATATTTCTGATGGTATTGTTGAGCACCGAGTTATTGGGGACGCCTGGAAAATGAAGAATATTGGTCGGACTGTCTTGGCCGCTATGTGCCAGCATGCGCCCTTCACTATCGACAATAAATAAGGCACCGCCCAGCTTTTGCTGACGCTCACTTAAAAACTGATTGAAAGCAGTTAGTTTGATGTCGCTGGCAACCACGCCCCATACTTTGTCGTTTATTTGAATGGGGGCAATGGCAGAAAGCGAGACTTCTCCCACTTCATCAGCATCGCGATAAATATCGGTCCAGCGAGGCTGCTCACGGTTAAAGGCAGGAATATACCAAGGACGCACACGGGGGTCGTAATCCCCATCTTGATAAATCACATTGGATAAAGGCGTACGCCCATCGAAGATGCGTAAGGCGCGGTTGGTCTCATCACTGCGCTCCATGAGGATGTATTGGCCACTGGTGCTTTTGCGGTAGCCGTAATAGTCGCCGCGGGCATCGACACCAATACTCAACACCTGCATATGAGGCATAGCTTGAAAAAGGGAGGTATAGCTGTTGAGCAAGTAATTGCGAATGTCTTGTGGGGTGGGGTTGCGATCTTCCGCCCACGCCGCCACGCTGTCAGCGACAAAGACATTGGCGTAAAACGGATTTTCGAGGTATTGGCGTAAGTCGTGCTCAACCCCCTGAGAGTAGTCGGTAAGCAATAACTTACCAACGAAACGCGAACTGGACTGGTAATGATTGTTGATTGTAAAAACGATCACAATCAGTGTCAGCGTGAGTACGAGAAACACGGGTAACATGACAGCTGCTCGAATCGAAAGGGGACGCATGTTTCTCATTAGTACAACAACTTAACTCTTCTTAAGAACCCAACACAATTGGCGGATTGTACCCCAATCACTGTTATTAAATTTAGCAGAGGTTCAAAGTGTTTGAGTTTTAATAATGAGTCATGACTCAATATTAAGCTCTTTTAGCTTGCGGGTGAGTGTATTTCGTCCCCATCCGAGTATTTTCGCTGCATCCTGCTTGTGGCCATGGGTGTGTGCCAATGCTGACTCCAACAATATGCGCTCAACACTCGGTAGTGCCTGTTGCAAAATGCCGTGTTGGCCACTGGCAATCGCATGTTCTGCCCATTGCGCCAATGCGTGCTGCCAGTCTTGCTCTTCGTTCTCAGCGAGGCGGATGGGCTGGTGAAGCAGCTCACGAGGTAAGTCGCTGGGTAAGACCTCATTGCTACTGGCCATGACGGTTAACCACCGGCAGGTATTTTCTAGCTGACGTACATTTCCCGGCCAAGGTAGTTGGCTCATGATGGCCTTGGTATCTGGATGGAGCTGTTTGGCTTCGACGCCGAGCTCTTCCGCAGCGCGGGCGAGAAAATACTGACACAACTGAGGAATATCTTGGCGTCGGTCTTTAAGAGACGGTAAATGGACGCGAATGACATTCAGGCGGTGGAATAAGTCTTCTCGAAATGCGCCTTCCGCCACTAAGCGCTCTAAATCTTGGTGGGTGGCGGCGATGATCCGCACATCCACATCCACGGCGGCGTGACCACCGACGCGATAGAATTGTCCATCCGCCAGCACACGGAGCAAACGTGTTTGCACATCCAGTGGCATATCGCCAATTTCATCGAGGAATAACGTGCCGCCATTGGCTTGCTCAAACCGTCCTTGGCGCACCGAGTTTGCACCGGTAAAGGCGCCTTTTTCGTGGCCGAACAATTCAGACTCAATCAAATCTTTAGGAATCGCGGCCATGTTGAGTGCGATAAAAGCATGGTCAGCGCGGGGGCTATGGCGGTGCAATGCTTGCGCCACTAACTCTTTCCCTGTGCCAGACTCGCCATTAATCAAGACTGAAATCGATGAACGAGAAAGACGACCTATGGCGCGAAACACTTCTTGCATGGCGGGCGCTTCACCAATGATTTCTGGCATGTCCGCTTGAGAAGGCTGGGTGGTTTGCTGCTTTTGCTGTTCTTTGCGATGTGCCAGTGCACGCTCGACTAAAGCTAGGGCTTCATCAATATCAAACGGCTTGGGCAGATACTCGAATGCGCCCTTTTTGTAAGCATTCACCGCGGCATCCAAATCTGAGTGTGCGGTCATAATGATCACGGGCAAATCTGGATGCTGCTCATGAACGCGATGGAGAAGGGCGAGCCCATCCGTGCCTGGCATGCGGATATCGGAGACCAACACATCGGGTGTTTGCTCGCGGAGTGCGCTTAACACACTGTCGGCATCACAAAATGTCTGACACGCTAAATTGGCGGCGCTTAAGGTGCGCTCCATGACCCAACGAATGGAACTGTCATCATCAACAATCCAGATGGTTCCTTTACTCATGCGTGGTGTCCTTTTCAATAATCGGTAATTGGATGATAAAGCAGGTGTGCCCTGGCCAGCTATTAACCTCAATCTTTCCTTTATGCTGATCAATGAGGTGGTGGGTAATCGCAAGCCCGAGGCCATTTCCGTTCACTTTGCTGGTGACCATGGGGTAAAACAAGGTGTCTTGCAGCTCGGGGCTGATGCCCGGCCCGTTATCGATAATCTCGATTTGTGCCACGACGCGATGACGCATGCCATGAATCACGGTTTGAAACCCTGTGCGTGTACGCAAGGTAATTTGTCCATCGGCTTGCTCGCGCACCGCGKCGGCAGCATTGGCCACCACGTTGAGAATCGCTTGCTCGAGTTGTTCGGGATCCATGTCAAAATCCGGCAAGCTAGGGTCGTAGTCGCGAATGATGTTGACCGCGCCCTGCGTGTCGAGATTGACTAACTGACGGACCTTTTCCAGCACCACATGAATATTTTGCTTTTGTCGCAGCCCCGGACGCTGTGGGCCCAGTAGCCGGTCGACGAGGTTACGAAGCCGGTCCGCTTGCTCAATGATGATTTGGGTGTATTCGGCCAAACTGGCATCGGGCAACATTTTTTCCAACAGTTGTGCCGCACCACGTAAGCCACCGAGCGGGTTTTTTATTTCGTGYGCTAACCCTCGGACTAACTCTTTGGCCGCCTGTTGCTGTGCTTTTTGGGCGAGCTCTTTACTGATCCGTTGCTGCTGGCTGACCACATTGACTTCGAGCAGGATTTTCCCGCCGTTTGGATCATCAAATAGTGGACTCGCGCTAAGCTGGACTTTTTGTGGTTGGCCGTCGACCACCCAAGTCACATCACTGTCGGTCAAGCTCTGTCCGGCTTGTGTGGTACTGACGATATGTGACCAATCCACACTGGCATGTTGAAGCTGTTCTGTGAGCGGTTGGTTAACTAAACGGCGGACACTTTGGTGCATCAGCTGCTCAGCGGCTGCATTGGCGTACAAAATGCGCCATTGTGTGTCGACCACGACAATGGCCGTTAGCAGATGATCGAACAGTTGCCCTGGCATCATGTGCGGCTGAATCCTTGTTTGCACTACAATGGTG
>NZ_MUFL01000094.1:0-10890 GCF_001995355.1 Salinivibrio sp. PR919
GCAGGTTGGCATTATCACTTTCAAGCCAACACCATCAAGCATCGTCGCGTGCTCTCGATACCTCGTCTTGGTCGCGAGGTCAGAAACCATCGGCGATACCTGATTAAGCTAACCCAATATCAGTGGGCCATCAGGGAATATCAACGGCTAACGCATACGATGGGGCTCGGTCAATTATGAGGGGATCCGCCAGCGCCCCACTAGACGCTTGTGTAATAGCATTAACAAAAACCATTCTTACGGTTAAAAACCAGCCATTTATCAGCAATTTACCCTTGATTCTCTTTGACTAACCATTAGTATATGTAACCCAGCACACTCCATGGCTACACGTAGCAGTTACGTATAAGTAAGAGGTAAGATGATCAGTAAACTTTCAAACTACATCCGAGATGTTATCGATAACCCTTGGATTTTATTCACTGACATAATGAGAATCGTCGTCATATGTTGCGGGTTGGGGGTTGTGTGGTCGTTTTTCTCGATATTCTACGCATTGGGTGGCGGCACAGCGGCTGATCTTATCAGCCCGAATAGCTGGTAGTAACGAAGCACTATACATTTGCCCTGATAGCAGCTTCCAGAGGCGTTGCTGTCAGGGCAATGCCTCTTCGACGGTGYCCCTATTCCTCACAAATCCTATCCTCTTAAATATTTAATTAGTGCAAATATTAATCTCATTAACTGTAATTAGGTAGTAACAAACAGGGTTCTAATGACTTTATCTTCAATTGAGTTCAAAGCGATTACGCAATTGTGTTCGCTGGGTCAACATCTACGTTTTTATTCAGCTCTGGCTCTCACATTCTTATTTACAGGTTGTGCAAGCACACAACCTAGCCAGTCTAAATGGTATGAACATCTTCCTGAGAACTTTGCCGATAAAACCTTGGCGGAGCTGATCCCGGAACTGAATACAAGCGGAAAACAGCGCTTTGAAACCTGTAGAGAAATGAAAGAGCAGGTAGCAGGATACTGCTTTATGTATGCATACCAAACGACGGATACAGCCAACAATGATCAGGTTTTTCCTTATGAATACTCATTCTGGGATTACATGAGGGCGATCGATGCCGGGAAATACATTCCTATTATTCAAGGTTATGAGCGTGAGTACATTAATAAGAAGAGGCTTGATGACCTGATGTCGAAGGCCAAGCCACCAAGCTCAAACAAACGCGGTAATCCCAGCAATGAAGTGCCAAAACAAAGGGCCGAAGGGTTAATACCTAGGTCGAGTAAAGGCACATACCATGTTGAAGAAGGGGTGAAAACCGAAAGAGGTGGTGTGATAGAAGCGCAAAAATCTCAAGTTATCTTGGTTTTTCCGGGTGAGTAATGACAAATACAATGCCGCACTCAACCCTTAAGTCGATTACAGGAAAACTAAAAAATCACATTGCGACCAAGCAAACGCTATTTGTTCTAGCACTACTGGCTTATCTCGGTTTCGAATCGAGCTTCCATGCAATATTAACGTCAACGGTGATCGACCCTTCCTCAAACATGGGCGACATTCATCGAGTAGAAATCTACGGGCGTTTAATATCCGGATTTGGTTCAGGTTTGTTGTTTACAAAACTCCTTGTTTCTATTTTATCGAACAAATTGAGAAAGCCCATTAGTTGGAGTGGCCAAAGTGTTACTTTCCTATTGGTGTTTTCTACGGTCTATTTTGGCCAAAAGGCCGCTATCGAACGATTGCTAATTGAGCCGAGTTCCGCAGAAGTTCGAAGAGACGCCGTGCTGGTCAACACCGTAAAGAAAGGACTGTATAATCAAGATCTGGCGAGCAAGTCATTTTCGTTTAGTGAATCTGTGGATGAGCAAATTGAGCAGAAAGTGATGTTATCGCTGCTCTCTGCAGGATTCCTTTACAATCAAGACTTCAAACAAGGTGCGATGGATCAGCTTCAATYCATTTTATTATCGATTGCGAGCAACAGTTACAACGTTATTTTCTATTCAGACATCCTCCCAACGTTTTACCGTAGCAAGCAAGATATCGAGCAGGCCTTTAGCCAGTACGCAGAAGCACATAAAGAGCGAGATCGTAACCTAAGGCACTTTGTTATTGATGATAAGTGGCGCGAACTCTATGAACAAGCAAGTACTGAATATGTCAGAAAAGATGTTGAAGCTCAGGTAGAAAAGGCTGGGTATTCGCTGCGCAATCGCCGCGTGAAACGAGAGTACGAAGCAAATGTAGAGCGAAGCCTCGTAGAACTCAGACGCTATCTAACGACAAATGGTCGCAGTGCTTTGACTCGCGGTTCAGCTAAAAGATTCATTGAGCAAGCAAGAAATCGATATTCAGACCTTAACCGTAGCATGCAAAAAGAAATGGATCTTCCTAAAGGATCTTTTCAACTTTACCCAGCAGCTAAGGCGCATGCATGGCTAGAACACCTGACGATAATTGAGTTTGAAAAAACACTACGAAATCAGCTATCTGATGTTGGCATTAAATCAATGAAGCCAAACATTCGTCGTTTCTCAACCTTCGAAAGGCATGCCGACATACAAAAGAAAGCTAAAGCTGCGATGGGGGATTACTATGTCACTGGCTTTAGCTTCAATTGGGGCGATGCTGAACTTTATGCTGCGTTAAGAGACGCTTTTATTGAAACCGAAGTCGATCATATGAATGACAATATTAAGGGGCAGTTGTCCTCATTCGAAGACGGAGGAGAGCTTGAAACGATCGGAAAAAATGCACTTCGCGCCATTTTGATTCCGTGTATCGCACTCGTTTTGTCGGTTGTGCTTTCGGTGTTCTCAGTTGTGAAACTACTGTCTATGGTCCTAGTTCGTGGTCCAATTCAAGGTGGCGGAGAAGCGCCAATATCAAAAGGGATTAAGGCTGTTTACCGAGCCAAGTTAAACGGCTTCATGGTCCAAAGGGCATTTGCGCTTGAATCTAAATTTATTCTGAACACATTAATTTTGTTAGCTATTGTGCTTCTAGTCTTAAACGCGCCTCGTTTGTTGGGCTGGCATGCTGAGGTTCTGCCAATGGTGCCTGCAAATACATCTATTGCGATTAACTTCGTTAACGCAGTGTCGCCTTCAGTAGAAGTACTTCTTAATCTTCTTGATAATTATTTGTACTGGTTATTGGGATGGGCTGTATTGATACGTTTAACCGAGTTTGGATTCGCGCATAAGGCTTCTTCTTTCGACGGTTGGCCTTGGGCTAATCGAGACTTACTGTTACGAACGTCAATCAAGACAATATGGTTTGCCGCATTAATGTTTGTACCAATCTTCTATCTGCTCGGTCAACCGAGTGATACGCAGGCGGCAGTGATCGCTTATGGGACCTACAAGTGGCTGCTTAGCGTTCAGCCTGTGGTTTATTTACAGGGGCAGTTTTTAAATGACATTGCTCATTTACCACATCTTGTTGATTCAATCAGTGCGCCTCTAAAAGCATTCGACTCTTACTTTTGGCCAGAGTAGCCGTTGATTCTAATTTCAAGTGGCGGCCAAAAGATTTTCATCAAAGAACAAAGGGGCTTTCATCGTGTTCTACTCAAAACGTTTTACCATTTTTTCAGGAATCCCAATCGTTGGGGAAGTTTTCAACATGGCAAGGAAATCAATGACGCGAGGCAATATGTTGTCCGGCATTATTGGGCTAGTGCTTGTAGCGCTCACAACCTCCTATACAGCGATGAATCCATTCCTTGTCGAGGAACTGTTCAAGAGCCGCTTATCCAGAGGCTGGGACTACATAGATTTTTCAAACGCCAGCGCCTATGAGATTATTGCATGGCTTCCGGCTCAAGTTATTGGTGGAGTTAGCGTTTGGTTATTTTTGGCTGTGATAGGTGTTTGTATCCGATGTTACTCACCATACGTAAAGGCCATTCTTGATGGTTCCGCCGAACGTAACACGACTTACTATGCGGTATGCACAATTGTGGCGCTGCCTTTAGCCTTTATATTCTTAGCCCTGATGTCTTTTAGTATTAGATTTGACAAGGGTTTGGAAATGTTCTGTTTCCTGACAGCTTTATATGCGTTCTYTGTTGTGCCTTTTTACACAACGCTGGTTACAGTGCTCTTTGGAGTAATTGGTTTTGCGCGTTCTTCGTTGTCAAACTCTAAGACTTCGCTAGAAAAGCACATTGACCCCAAGATTACTTCGAACTTGGGGGGGAAAGTTCTACTAGGAATTTGTGCTCTGTTTTGGTTGGGTTGCGCGATTGAAGCTGTGAAGTTTGGTATTGATCCGAATAGGCAACAGCAAAWCATCATGACGGGATATAGCATAACTTGTTTGTGTGCGGTTGTGCTTTTCTATCTTCTGCATTTCACCAACCCGAAAAGACGCACGCGAACGGTAAAGGGGTTGTTTTTCACGTCGACAAAAGAAGTCACTGTCTTTGAAAAAATGTCAGCCGAAGAAATTGCGGCTGTGAAAGAACAGCTTAAGGTGTCGTTTTTTGTTTGTGGAGCAAATGTGGGCGCAATGACGTATGTGGCGTGGAAAATGATGGGGATTTCATTTGACAGTGCCATTGCCGCCATTTTGTCATTTGCTGTTGCAGCTATCGCAGTGCAAACCATTTGTGCGGTGATTGCCAATATTTCTTTTGAAGAAGTTCAAGAGGGCCGTTTTGGTATTGCGCGAGGTTTAAAGCCACTGATTTACATCGCACCGACTCTATTCGTGGTTTGGGGTACAATGAACTTCTAATAAAATACAAGTTCTTAAGAACTAAATAACCATTTAGATACAAAAATGGGTTTAATTATGATCTGATGTTCATTGCGAATGTGACCCATCCTAAATACGTTGACGGTTTTAAACAGCAGCCAGTGGGTACTGCCTACTGGCTTTTTTATGCATCTCATTTAGGGTTTTCATTCCTAGACTAAGGTGCGGCCTTAGTGTGTTGTAAATATCGACACTCTCCTTTACCAAGTCTGACAACTCCCCTCTGTTCTTGCATAGATAGAGCAAGAAATCTTGCTTGAGAATGCCATTGACTGTCAAACTCTTACTTAATACCGTGGATGATTTCACGCAAATAGGTCTTATGCGGTGAATTTAAAAATGGTCGCAACTTTGCCGCTTGTCTAGGCTTGCTTCCATACCAGTACTCTACGGGAGAATAGCCGCACATGCTCGGAATATCCAAGTACGGGAACAAAGAGCTTCGAGAGCTGTCATGTGGCGAGATGTATCAGCAGAAAAGTACTTTGGCTCTTGGCTGCTCGAACTAAAACAGCGAAAACCATTTAATGTAGCGCTTGTATCTTTGGCAAAAAAGCTCGCTAGGATAGCTTGGTAATTTATAGTATCCCACAAGGCCTTTGAAATAAGAACCTAGTCTAGATTTGCAAATGATATTTAAAGATGACAAAACGGTTAAACCGCCAAATTGAAGACCTTATGGACATAACAGCATCCACAGTGCTTTCACGCTTTTTAGGACAATCTGGCGCAGGTCCCATCGTAGAGCTGAGCCTGATGAACGGCCTCTATCAGACTCTGAATACATTGGCGCAAATCAGCTCCGTTATTTTTGAGTTATCAGCGTTCAAATTGGGGCGTATCATACATTATATTCAAAAGTTTCCATCTGCGACACCTTGATAAGTGGTGCCGCATTACTGTTCAGACTGAGGAAAGTTCGCCGATAGGTAGATTTCGACCGACAAACCAAAGCGGCCACTTTAACGCTTCTGAAGGCGGTAACGGCTAGCTCAGGTCGAATTACACCATCCACATCGTCAGATCGGGTATGAGTCACTGCAAACTATTGCATCAACCAACCTATTAGTCTCTATAATTAGGGATTGCTAACATAACCTGCTTAGCTATTATCTCGACGATTTCATCAGCCTGTTTCTTCTTACTTGCCATAATAGAATCCCAATCTGAGGGGTTAAGAGGCTCACTAACTTCCCCCTCTATCACGTCTTCCAACGCCATCGCATCTTTACAGTGCTCTGTAAGTTTGACAACCCATTGGTATCGGCTTGAGTTTTTTTTGATATCTTGATTAGTTAAGAACGCAGCTTTGATGCACAAGTTGATAACTAAATCGTCTATCGTTGTTTGTCGGCATTCTTCAAGCTTTACAGCCAGTGCTATTGGAGAATTATGATTCATAGTTTTTCTTCAAGTGTAATAACATAAATCATCAACTACAAATGAAGGGTAGTTAAGAAGGGAATCCCCTTCTTACCAGTGGACAACGAAGGAACGAAGTGAGTTGTCCTATCTGGAACCAACCATCGGGTATACAGGTTAGATGCTAGTTGTTTGAAATCATTGAGTTTAGTTTCTAAGCTTATAGAAAACACATCAATATGCTTAAAAACTGGACTGTAACGACACAACCCGTGCGCCTCGCTAGCGACGGCGTGTTAATCAGAGAACGTGATTATTTAGACCCGAAGCACGTAAATCACAAACACACCGAGGCTCTCATTTCCCTATTCGGTTGCACCGAAACTTCAAATCGAATTGCAATTTCTGGTGAGCAATTTCGACTTAACCAACAGCTCTACAATCGTCGTGGAGGACGACCTCTAGCGACCTATGCGATGGAATATTGCCTCACACTACCAAAAGGCTACCGACCTACTAAAAGTCAGTGGCAATCCATTGTAAAAGAATGCGCATTGGCTTTAGCAAAACTGTGTCGACTCAACAAATCTGAATTTTCCCAATACAGACAACAAATTCGAGCAGTATTGCATCAGCAGGAGCAACAAGGAAACAAAGGTAGTGGCGACCATGTGCATTTAATGATAGGTAAAGTTGTTGGTAATCGTGTCCTCACTGAGCTACAACAGAAAAAAGCTACAAAAGTCATTAAACAAACATTCAACAGTGCAGTGCTGCAACATGTCGGCATCGACTACCGGAGCTATGAGCCAATTGAAAAAGAGAGAGGACGCAGGCTATCAACTTGGCAATACCAGCACCAAAAAGCCACTGAAGCCCTAAAAATTGAAAAACTCATCAAGCAGATGCAAACCCAGTTTGAAAAGTGGTTAAACGCAAAAGAAGAGCGAAATGAGCGACAAATTCGACGCCAACAAAACAGGCTATTAAAAGGCTATGAGCAACTGAAGCGGCGCTCACTCAGTGCGTCGCAGTTGGAAAAGATTAACGTCCTTACAAGTCAGATTAAATGATTAGCTCAGTATAGATATCGGTTCAACTCCCTAATGAGGAACTGAACTGGCATCCATACTTTTGAACCTGCGCTTACATATTGATACTAGCTTCATATGGTACTAAAATGCGGTACTAAAGGGTTATTCTCAAAAAACACAAACACCCTAAATTATTGAAGTTACTGATTTTTAAGGGACTTGAAGGCGACTCCCGCCAGCTCCACCAATTTTATATTCAAAGACGTCCACGGACGTCTTTTTTATTGCCTAAAATAAATAAAAATCAATAACTTATCATTCATTAAGGTCCATAGAGGTCCACCAGCCGCTTTGATTTTTAGGTACACTAAGGTGTACATGGACGATGTAGAAAGACGTAGAGGGAACCGATTACAGGACACACTCCTCTCGTTGGTTTTGCACGTCTCTGTCGTCACAATGTACACGACGTRTTAGCTCGGGGCCCCCGACCTTACTTTTGATAAATACTTCAATATTTGAGTATTTTGTCCCCTACAGACCGTGACTATTCTTCCTAATCCTCTCAACCTCTCTTCTTAAAAAGAAATATATTAATAGCATTAAAGGGAACCCAATAACGAGGCCCTTATAATGAAAAGAAACTATCCATTCGCATTAGCAATCAGCCTGTTTATCTATTCAGCCACAGCACATGCAGAGGCTATTCTCCATGCTTTTAATTGGCCGTATCAGCTTGTAGAAGCAAGAGCGGAGCATATTGCTGAAGCTGGCTACAAGAAGGTGTTAGTGGCGCCAGCCATGAAGTCGTCTGGCACAGAGTGGTGGGCACGCTATCAACCTCAAGATCTGCGTGTTATCGACTCTCCTCTCGGGAATAAACAAGACTTTCAAGCCATGATCACTGCTCTCGACCAGCATGGTGTGGCTGTTTATGCCGATGTGGTGCTCAACCATATGGCGAATGAAAGCGGATTACGTGACGATCTTAATTACCCCAGCGCACAGGTCTTAGAACACTACGCGCAAAACCAAGAAGCGTTCGAGCAGCAAACACTGTTTGGACAGCTCTCGCAGCATTTGTTTTCCAGCACGGACTTTCATCCAGAAGGCTGTATCACTCAGTGGCATGACCCAGGCCATGTGCAATATTGGCGTTTGTGCGGTGGAGAAGGAGATGCAGGCTTACCCGATTTAGACCCGAATCAGTGGGTGGTTGAGCAACAGCGTACGTATCTATCAGCGCTAAAAGCGATGGGCGTGAAGGGGTTTCGGGTCGATGCGGTCAAACACATGAGCATGTATCACATCAATCAGGTCTTTACTGATGCGATTCGTGAAGGCATGCATATTTTTGGCGAGGTGATCACCAGTGGTGGAGCCGGCGATCAAAGCTATGAGGCGTTTCTTTTGCCTTATTTACAACAAACCACCCATAGCGCTTATGACTTTCCTTTATTTTCACAAATGCGTCGCGCGTTTTCGTTCCAAGGTAGCCTCACTCAGTTGCATCATCCTGAAAGTGTTGGTCAGGCGCTGGATAAACACCGTGCGATCACCTTTACCATTACCCACGACATACCGACTAACGATGGCTTTCGCTACCAAATCATGAACCCCACTGATGAAGCGCTCGCCTATGCCTATATTCTTGGCAAAGATGGAGGGAGTCCTCTGATCTATAGTGATGAGCTTTCTGTAGGCGAAGACAAAGATAACGGCCGGTGGCAAGGCGTATGGAAGCAGCCTGCAATGAAGGCCATGCTCCGCTTTCATAATGCAATGCACGGCAAGCCAATGACGGTGATTGGCAGCACCCAATGTCTGCTGTTATTTACGCGCGACCAAGCCGGTATTGTGGCGATCAATAAGTGTGATGAGCCTCAATCTTATACCATGGATACACGCGAATACCCACTTAACTGGTATCGCCCTTATTATGATGTGTTAAGTGATGCGACCACTACCATCTCATCGGATTTTCACACTATCACCATTCCTGCTCGCTCGGCGCAGATGTATATGCATTAATCTATGTCGCCGCCGTCTTGCTATGCCAAGCGGCGGATTGACAGTCAGTGAAATCCGCCGCACTCTATCTTAAAAAGTGGACAAGCTGGGTGTCATGATGACTGTGAATTTTGAGCAAAAAATCCGTCCAGATCGGCCTTTTAGAACGCACACGAACGGCGATTTAATGAAGCAGTTTGAAAGCGATCGTGGACGGATTATTAACTCTGCCGCCGTACGCCGTTTGCAACAAAAAACCCAAGTTTTCCCTCTTGAACGCAATGCCGCCGTGCGCAGCCGTCTCACCCACTCTTTAGAGGTCCAGCAAGTCGGGCGCTATATCAGTCAACTGATTGCCGACAAACTGTCTGCCTCGCAACTCGCTCCCCCGCTCGACCGCTGCTTGGAGACCTTGGTTGAGATGGCTTGCCTCATGCACGACATAGGTAACCCACCGTTTGGACACTTTGGCGAACAAGCACTCAGTGATTGGCTCAGTGAGCAGGTCCCGTCTATCTACCGCCAACATTTTAATGACGAACTGCCTGAGGAGGTACAACGCGATCTCTGTCATTTTGAAGGCAACGCACAAGGCATACGGCTGATCCATACCTTACAACAGCTGAACCTCACCTATTCGCAAGTCTCCGGCATTCTTAAATACACTCGGTGTGGTAGTGAGCCGAAACCTGCAGATGACGACACGCGCGCTTACCTGAAAAAGAAGGTCGGCTATTTTCTCAGTGAACAAGCGTACATCGGCGATTTGCAAGAAACGCTCGCCATCTCGCCCGGCTGTCGAGCCCCAGTCAGTTACATCATGGAAGCGGCCGACGATATTTCTTATGGCATTGCCGATTTAGAAGACGCCGTTGAAAAAGGTGTACTGACTCTCGCGGATTTGAAAGCGGCCCTAAAGGCAACCTTTGTACAACTTACCCAAGCCAGTGAGGAGCATGACGCCAACACCATGGCAACCATGTTAGAGAATGCGGAAAAACGCAGCCACGGCAGTGACAGTCAGTTTTTTGTCTTCTTGCGTGTGGAGGTCAATAAACGCTTGCCTCGCCATGCCGCCCAACGCTTTATCGACCATTTACCCGCTGTCATTGATGGCACCTTTAATCACGCGCTAATTGAAGATAACAGCGTCAATCATTTACTTGTACAAACCTTTAAAAACGTCGCTAAAGCGCATGCCTTTTGTCACCCAGAAGTGGAACGCCGCGAGCTACAAGGTTATCGCGTCATCCATGGTTTGATGAGCATCTATCGTCCACTCCTCACCTTGCCCAGTGAGGTGTTTACGGCTTTAGTCAACGGCGAACCGGTCAAGCCACATGCGTCGATATACACCCAGCGGCTATTTAAAAAACTGCCTGAAAAACATAAAAAAGCCTATCGTGACGCGGTGCAAAAACAGGCCCTGGCGGAGCAGATCCCTTCTGCCACTGCGCGTGAGTTCTATTTTCGTACTCGCCTGCTAATTGACTATATCAGCGGTATGACGGACCAATACGCATTCGACGAATACCGCGCCTTTCATGTAATTGAAGAGGGATAAAAAAACCGCTCCGTGGTTAGGAGCGGTTTTTTGCGGCATGGCCATTAATTAGCCAAAGCGCTTTTGCCACTTATCAATCACCGTGGCACCAATCAAATCGCCTTGCACATTGACCGCGGTACGGAAGGTGTCGAGTGGGCGCTCAATGATCAGCAAAATAGCAATGGCTTCCAGTGGAATACCCGCTGCCAGCA
>NZ_MUFL01000095.1:0-10851 GCF_001995355.1 Salinivibrio sp. PR919
GGATACCACTTTCATTCACCTGCTGCCACCATACTTCCCACAGCCCGTTAGCTTGCTCCTCTGAATCACAATACCAAAGCTCCTTGAGTTGAGATCCAAGCAGGTGAGTTATCATGAGATCTCTGTTAATCGATAGTATTTCGTCAAGATAACTTTGCTGCTTTATGCTCAAGTTCTCTCGGTTCTTCAAAAGAACCCATCGGGAGCGCTTTATCCAACGACGTGCTTTTTTGTCAGTTTTCAGTTGGTTGGCTTGGTCTACACGAACTCTGTCCATGACCTCTCGACCGAACTTAGCCACGACATGAAACAAGTCATAGACGATACGAGCATTTGGACAATGTGCCTGCACCTCAAGGTCAAAAGCTGTGTTCATATCCATCGCCACAACTTCAATGTTGGCAGCATGCTCGCCAAGCTCTTCGAAAAATGGGCGAATGTCCTTTCGACTTCGGCCTATGCCAATCCAAAGCACTTGGTGTGTTTGGGCATCAGCGATGACAGTCGCATATCTGTGTCCCTTGAAGATGGCGAACTCGTCCATAACAAGCTGACGTATACTACCCCAAGGCACCGTTGGCACAAATCGCTTAAGACGTTGTTTATCAATTTCTTTAATCGTATGCCAATGCACTCCGGTTAGCTCGGAGATATGCTTGATGGGTAACAGCGGGAGCAGTTTCTCGATATAACCTTTTAAGCGATTTGTGATTCGTGAATATGGAGCAACCCAAGATATTGCTTCTGTTTTGACTCCACAGTCAGGGCAGTTTACCCGTCGAGTTTGTACCGAAAGCTCAACAGGAATATCGAACATCATTGCTTCTTTTAGCACTCGCCACTGGTAGTCATGAATAGAATCAGATGGTCGACCACATGGTGTCAGCGCCGATGTAAAAATGACCCACTAACGTCGATTTAAAATTGACCCACCTGAGCCAAACTATCCGTTCGTTATATGGACAAAGCGGCGGATTATGATCAATCAGGAGCAACTCGTGGAAATACACGTTTTACATCAGCAAGGGCGCAGTATCCGCCGCATTGCAAAAGACTTGGGTATCTCAAGGAATACGGTTCGCAATTACCTTCGAGATAAAAGCAAAGCGCCAGTTTATCCCGAGCGTCAGCCCCGACCAACTAAGCTTCAGCCGTACCATGACTACTTGTATACGCGGATTGAAGCCGCAAAGCCTTATTGGATACCAGCAACCGTCTTATTACGTGAGTTAAAATTACTGGGTTATGAAGGCGGTATAACGATGCTCAAGGAGTACATCAAACAGTACAAACCAAGTACACCTACCGACCCTGTCGTTCGATTCGAGACATTGCCAGGTGAGCAGATGCAAGTGGACTTTACGACCATCACCCATTACGGCGTCCGTGTTAAAGCCTTCTTGGCAACGCTTGGCTATAGCAGAGCGACCTTCGTCCGCTTTAGTGAACGAGAGCGTCAAGAAGACTGGATACAAGGTCTTGAAGAAGCGTTTGAATACTTCGGCGGCGTCCCTAAAGAAGTGCTGTTCGATAATGCGAAAGCCATCATGATAGAGCGTGATGCCTACGGTGAAGGTGAACATCGGTGGAATCCAGCGCTGCTCGCGACGGCCAAGAGATACAACTTTAAACCAAGAGTCTGTCGTCCATATCGTGCGAAAACCAAAGGAAAAGTGGAGCGATTTAACGCTTACTTGAAAAGTAGCTTCGTCACGCCACTCGCAGCGACATTCAAGCAGCATGGTCTTAAAATCACAGCAGATGCTCTCAATGGGCACGTCGGCGCATGGCTAGATACCGTCGCTCACCAACGAACGCATGGTACGACAGGCCAAAAGCCTCAAGCTCTGTTAGACGAAGAGCGCTTTACCCTTCAGCCATTGCCCTCAATGACAGTCCCAGCCCCAGCGCCAACCATTAACGACAGTGTGACGCCACTTGAAAGCTTCCAGCACCCTCTCTCGACGTATGATGCATTGCTGGAGGTACGTGCATGAACCTTCAAATGAGTCGCATCGAAGCGGCCTGTACGGCGCTGAAATTACATGCTATCGGTCAAGAATGGTCGAGACTGGCAGACGTCGCCGTCAGCCGAGAGCTGACGCTTGCTGATTACTTGGAGTCACTGTTGAACGCAGAACTGGAAGCCAGAGCCGAGCGCACAAGAGCCACACTGACTAAGTTCGCCAGCTTCCCAATGGAAAAAACGTTCGATGACTATGACTTCAAGTTCGCCACTGGTGCACCAAGAAAACAGCTTCATGAGCTAACAGGCTTAGCGTTCATTGAGCGAAAGGAAAACATCGTATTACTCGGGCCAAGTGGCGTCGGTAAGAGCCACCTTGCGGTGAGTCTTGGTCAACTTGCCGTGCAAAAAGGTCTTAAAACGCGGTTTATCACCGCAGCAGACTTGATGCTTCAACTGTCTACAGCAAAAGCTCAAGATAAACTTGAAAGCTACTTGAGACGCAGTGTGCTCGCCCCCAAACTCCTTATCGTTGATGAAATCGGCTATCTACCGTTCGGCAGAGAAGAGGCCAACTTGTTCTTCAACGTCATCGCGAAACGTTATGAGCAAGGCAGTATTATCGTGACCAGTAACTTGCCGTTCTCTCAATGGTCAAAGGCGTTCGCCGACGATACAACGTTGACGGCGGCACTACTCGATAGACTTCTTCATCACTCGCACATCGTACAAATCAGCGGTGAAAGCTACCGATTACGAGGAAAGAAGGTGGCAGGAACCGTACCATCGGCTTTGGACAGTTTATCTGAAAGCAAAAATTAATTACGTGGGTGGGTTAGTTTTACTTCGGCGATAACGTCGCTAAGTGGGTCAATTTTAAACTGGCGTTGACACTGGTAGCTCATGGTAATCACGTTTTGATTTTGGCGATGAGAAGCGTACCACTATCAGCAGTTGACTTCCTCTCGCCAGTTTAACCATGAGTGTTGCACTTATTATCTGAATTCAGGYTTCTCAAGTAATTCAGGATCTAGTTTTGAGTCTTTCATTCAGTTTGCTATCTCTACAATTTGTAACTTTTGTATAGTAGTTCATGAAGCGACTCTTGAATAGGATGGCGTTCTAAAACAAACGTCTTTCACTCATTAGTCCCCTACTCAATTCACTAGCCTATTTCTTACTAAGCCAAATGGACTCTTGCTCAAGTGCTAACCCGTTCGTTTGCATCTCTAGAACTAGCGCTTGTAGATCAGAGGATTGAACCAACAAATTACTATTACTCTCAAGAAATGAGTTGAATTCGCGTGCAGTATCATTCCAAAGCTGGTTTTGCCCGTATCGTTTCAGAAGCTCCTTCCAATTCGGCATCATCCAAAACTCTGCTCTTTCTTCTAGCTTCTCTTTCAGACGCCGGAAGTTATTTAGCCCGACTCCATCATAATCGGCAAAAAAATAGACCATCGTTGCCCTTTCAGGCACCGATAGCCAATCAATGAGTTTGTTGTGTAGCTGCCCTCGGTACCAAATAACGGTAGTGGGTTCGTTATTGGGTAGCCAATCTAGACGGTCAAACAATGCTTGGTTTTCCACCAGCCAAATAGAATGATGAGTGTTAAGATCCCTATTTCTTTCTCCGCCCACTTCAAGGGAAAAAACGCCAAACTCTTCTGTCGCTACATTTAAGTGCTCAGTTGGCCCTCCGAAAGACTCCCATAGCGGATTCGCAACCGCTTTAGCCAGTACGTAGGTCACATCGTGACCTACTCTTCCTTGTTTGCTGCTGCGTGTGGAGGCTATGTTTACGGCTCTTTGCGGGGCTGATGGAGACACGTTTTGATTGGGCGCCAACTGCTCCAGTGTGACTTTAACGACATTCATATCTAGAATGCCGTAGACAACGCCACGGCCTTTAGGAGTAACTTGTACACTCTGAGTTTTGCGGCTGAACTCATCAAGCTGCTTCTTCTGAGATGATGTCAATGTGCTTCCGGCAATGGAATCAGGGTGCATCTCGATTAGTCGCGTTAGTGCCTTAACCAATACCTGGCTCATAGTGATGGTTCCACTTGTGGTTGCGACAGTTCTTGGCTATCAATTGGTTCGAAAATCTGCCAGCTATTACGGCTAATGTGATTCTTTCCATTCGCTTGGTGGATAGGCACACAATAACGAGCGGTGGTTAACGGTGCTGGTGAAGCAAAAATCAATGCAAAACCGAATTGGTCAGCAACCTCTATCAAGTTAGCTTGGTTTTTGGTATCCAGGGCCAACGCCTCATCCAAATAACATACCGCTTTCATTTGATGACGTTTATCTTGCATTAGATGGAGCATCGCAAGACCTGTCACAAGCTTAGCCATCAATACGGTCCCGTTTGAAGCGGCACTATCAATATCTTCGAATGACTCTTGCTGTTGCCCTTGCTTAGCAACGACAAACTCAAGTCTGAACAAATCTGCAACTCTTAGACCTTGGCGAGCATTGCCCTCTTCGATCAGCAAGCTCTTCGCTCGATCTAACTCAGCATCATCAAGAATACTGCCTTGATCAAACAGCTCAAAACTCTGACCACTTTCAGTTTGCTCCGCTTGCTGTATCAGTACATTCATTGCATCGACAAGTTGATTCTCCTCAACGGGTTCAATTTTGAATGTTTTGAGATCCGATAACTGCCTGTGACTGATTAGCCGATTGAATTCCTTCATCTTGCTTTGTAGTGCGTAAAGCCCACTTCGCAACTCTCTTAAACTCGCCGTTACATTCACAACCGCTGAGCGAGCGCGTCTCTCCAGCGCTTTCTTCTCACTATCTAAACAATGACTGAATTTAATAATCCCTTTTATTTCCTCATCTTGAGTTTGGGCCATCTGAAACTTGGTAAGCCCCTTCTGAGCTAAGTCATTTCTTATTTGGCGCAAGTCTTTGGACAGTTTATCGAGGTCTTTACAATCCTCGATAAACTGTTGGAGGCGAACAGGTAGATACTCAAGAGACCACTCATCCATCACTATCCATGGGGTATGCGGTTGATCCGAAAGCATGCTAAACAGCGATTGATCATCAATTCTTTGGTTTTTGAGCTTTTCAACACTTTCACTATCCGTTTTAAGCTGAGTTAGCTTACCTGCAATTTCATTGATTTTTGACGTTATCGTTTTGTGCCTTTGTTCTTCATTATCTAGCTCAGCAGTAATGGTTTTTAGCTCTTGCTCAAGCTTCTCTTTTTGCTCAGATCGCTGAGCCTGACTTTTTGTTAACTGTTGAAGCTTTTGGTAATCCTCAAGATCCTGTTCACACTGCCTTACTGCACGGTTTAATTCGTTCTTTTTGTTTTCAGCAATCTCACTTTCTTTGCTTGCTTCAAGCAAATCTTTAAGGTTCTCGATCTGCTCATTAACACTACGTATTTCTTCAATAAGCTCTTGCTCTGTTTTTTGAACATGCTGAGGAATCAGCTCCTCAAGTGAAAGTTTTAAACCTGAAAGCGAAAGTTGCTCAGAAGATTCACTATTGAGCATGTTTCGCAACTGATTGATGTCAAACGAATACTGTGAAGGTGGCAGTTGCATCACTTGTTGGCTAAGTACTTTGTTCAGCTTTTCTRATTCATCTACATTGAGCACTTTAGAAAGATGAAGATATAAATTGTCACCCAAAGTTTGATGTTGAGCTTGCAATCTTTGCAGCTGATCTTGTTTTTCTTTCAACTGCTTGCCRATCGCAGCAGAAGAGGACCGCTGTGATTGAACACACAAGGCAGCCTGAGCATCATATTTTTGCTCTGCTGTTTTCAACTGACTCTCTAAAAACGATTGATCCGGGATCAAGGTAAACCGCTCTTCCAACTCTTGTCGCTGCTTCTCTATACGGTTTAACTCTTCCAGTTTATTGGTTAAGTCTGTACGCTCTCCAGCACGGGCAATATCTTGGCTTCGGAGATCACGTTGTGTTTGTTCAAGCTTAGTTTGTTGCGTTGATAGATTATCAGTCAGCGTTTGAACATGACTATGCCAATCCTGCAGCAATTCATTAACCTTCGGCTGGCATGCGGCGATCTTTCCTCGTAACGACAAGGTACGCTCAAACTTTTGTTCGAGCTCTTGAATCGTTTCCAGATTATTAACGGCTGCTAGGTACTGTTCACGTTCTAGATTGATATCTTGAAATGCTTTCTCCCACTCTTGCTTAAAATCGATACTGGCGTTGGGTAGCTCTCGGCTAAATATCTTCAACAAATAGTCTTTTACATCACTGGAGTTGAGCTTATCGAGCCTGAGCGTTTTGGTGAGGACTTGCTGGAACGAACGAGCGTCACTTACATGTTCAAGTTTAAACACCGTAAAATCGATGTCGCTATTCTTCTTACTTTTTGCACCACCATAAATCGAGTATCTGAACTCTTTATCATTGAATTTATAGACTCGATGCTTCTTCGTTGCTAAGTGGTTAACTAACTTTGGTTGGGCAACGATATTGCCATCATCCATTCGGAAATCATCTAGGTTTAATTCACCTTTGTAAGCGAAGTATTCGTAGTCATAACCTACCCCTTTACCAACACATCCAAACACCACGGTGCCGGTTTGTGGCAGGATAACTTCTAGCAAGATGTAAGCACTGTTATTTGGGAAGTAAAAACGGCGAGCCTTCTCCAGTGTATGAGAGCCAAAATCCATCCTTCTTTGGTCGATAATGAGCAGAAACTGGAGTGCGTTAATTAAGCTTGTTTTGCCATGGTTATTTGGCGCAATTAGTGACACAGAGTCATCAAGAGGAAGTTCTGCTCGCTGGTACCCAGCACTGCCAATTAACGCTAAACGTTGAAAGCCGTAACTTAACATTATTCATCTTCCTCACAAGCGGACACATCATTTTTGGGTGTTTGTTCAGTGATAGCTTCGAAATGGTCTAGGTATCGGTATACCGGAGGCAGCAAACGCCAGTGATTATTCTCTTGAGCGGCAAAGCCTTTTCGCACTGCGTTATCGAGTATCTTTGCTAGTGCATCTTGGTCGATTTCTTCTGCATCCAAAAGCTCTTGATGCTTTTCGCAAACCTCATCTAGCAAGGCATTATCAATCGTCCATTGGTAAAACTGACCGAGGGAGCGGCCGCTATCAGCTTGATGGTCAAATATCACCATCAGCAATAGTGCTAACTGGCGTGATTGTTTATTGATGTTCTGGTTACCATCTTCATCATGGAACCAAGCAAAACCCCGTCCATCAATGCGCAAGTCAAAACCCAAGTTAGCAAATAGGTACTGGTACTGCTCTGCTTGCTGTTCTAGCTCATGCCATAAAGTCGCATCTGTCGAGCGATTTAGGTGCCGGCCAGAATTAAAAAAGGTAAATAGCTCAGTCAGATGAGCCAGCTCATTTAAATCGATTTTGCTAGTTTGCATTATCAACATCCTTTGCATTTGTTGAGCCAGTCAACATCTTTATTTCGTGAGGGTGGTAGGTTACGGTTACTGTGTTCAGCGCTGTAGTACTTGAGCTCGCCCCTAATGTGCTTTGCCACTGAGGGTCGCGAACAAGCTCGTGATAGAGCCGCAACAGCTCGGCATCTGGTAGGTGCTGATAGTTTCCTCTGAGCCACGTCATTAGATTCGCGAGCGGTAGCGAGTCAGCAAGTTGTTCCCTCAAAAGCTCTTTATCAACCCAGTTGTTCATTGGACTGGTTGGCGCTTCCTCTGCATCCGGGAACGGTATAGAACTAGGTTCAAAGTCCAAGAATTCTGCCATCAACTCACGTACTTCATTACCCAATTGAATTTTAGTCACGCGGCTACTTTTCCACATAGGCAAACCTTCGGCATTTAGTCCTCGCGCTAAACCCTTTTTACGAACTTGGCTTAGCTGCTTGCTAATCACCGCTGAAAGTTGATTGTGCTGCCTGACTTCCTCTCTTAATGGCAACAAAGTATCAGCACATTGCTGAGCAATGACTCGCCCTTGGTATCGAAGATCTTTGACTTGATAAGCTATCTGGCGCATTGCCAGCCTTTGTTGATACAAAGATCCACGTATGGAAAGTATGTCAACGGCAGTATCGAGTGCTTCTTCCGCCTTTTCTAATAAGGGATAGAAACTGCCTCCAAGACCGCTATCCATCATTTCGTTCATGGGTTCTACGTATTGGTCATACACTTCCAACACTTCACGGTAACGACGTTCAATTGGGACAGTGGTGTCCGCAGACTTCGCCAATTCTGCTATTTCAAATATTGCTTGTTTGTCTTGCGTTAACTGTTGGGTAATTTTTCTAACCAGTTCCGACAGCCTGTTCGCGCCAGTACGAAGTRAATCGTTGTCCGCCATATCAAGCCCTTCTAACACTTGGCTGGTGGCGTCTTTAATCGCATCAACTCGAGCTTTAAGTACCGCTGATAGACCTAACTCATGCTCCTGAGTTAAGCCTCTGACAAAGTCCACAACTAGCGTGTTTAGCTGATAGTCGCTGCTGCGATTGATAGGCTGCAATATGTCTGCATTAACAAGGCTGGTGAGCACAGTATTACTTTCCGCATTTTTACTTTTGTACTGATTGATCACCTGTTCAAGTACTCTCAGCTCAAACGCTGGAAACTCTCTCGAAAGCCGAGTTAACTGCTCAACCACCTCCCAATGTTGGTGTAGCTGAAAGGTGAGACTTTTCGGTGCAACCATTTACAATTCCCTTATTTTTAAAGTTCAAACTCCAGCAAGCTTCGCTATGAATTGACTCCAAAACACTCAATACATACTATGTCGCCATCAAAGACAGGTAAATACTGATTACATACACACGTCGCATAAATAGACAGGAGTTAGATGATGAGCAAATGGCCAATACGCTGGGATCTACTATTCCGTTACAGAATGATAGAAATCATCGCGCTGTGGGAAGGACGGTTAACGACCAATCACCTGATTAAGAGCTTTGGTATTGGCAGACAGCAAGCATCGAAAGACATCAACACCTATCTAGCCGATATCGCGCCAGGAAACCTTGTTTATGATAAACAGCTAAAAGGCTACAAGCCCAGTGATAGCTATAGTCCACAAGTAACAAAAGGTCATGCTGATGAATATTTGCACATTCTTTCAAGAAGTGAAGATATGACCATCACATTTAAAGAACTCGATATGGGGTTTGAGAGTGTCTCGATGATTCGCCCTACAACTCGTAATATATCACCACAAGTCTTACGTCCTTTAATTCAAGCTATTAGTGAGAAGAAACGTGTCGACATAAGCTACACATCACTAAAAGACGGCATTGAAGTCGAGCGGATTATCTCTCCTCATACCCTCGTTTGCACCCCTCTACGCTGGCATGTTCGTGCCTATTGTGAGCATGCGAAAGGTTATCGTGATTTTGTGCTCAGCCGCATAAGAGGTATTCCATGCCTTGAGGCTAAAAATGTAATGGGGAAGTCCAACGATGACCGATGGAATACTCCCCTCGCTATTGAGTTGATGCCGGACCCGAGACTGACAGAAGCTCAGGCCGCTGTCGTTGCCCATGACTACGGTATGGAAAATAGCACACTCACAATTCCAACTAATGCTGCGTTGGTTCGCTACGTTCTCGATACCTACAATATCGATATTAGTGTGCTAGATTCGAACCCTAAAGGTCAGCAGATTATTGTGGGGAACTTTGAGGAGCTAAAGCCGTATTTGATTTTTTAGGTGCGCGTGAATACTTTAGAAAGCATACAACGCACCTGTGTAGTTCAGCATAGAACTAAATCGACTTAGCTGCACTCTTGACTTGCTGCTGAGAAATTCGCCGGTAATCACTATACCATTCTACAAAAGCTGCGACGCCTTCATGGAATGGCACTTGTGGCGTAAAACCAATCTCATCAAAAAGCTCTTTTACATCAGAGTAAGTAGTATACACTTCCCCTACCTGCATTGGCTTCAATTGCCTTATCGACGGCACTCCCAGTTGATATTCTAACAAATCAATCATTTTTGTGAGTTTGACGGGAGTCCCGCTACCGACATTAAAAATCTGATATGGCGCTGAGCTTTGTGCAATGGTTTCATTAGCTTTTAGCCACTCTTGGTTCTTCTTTGGAATTCTCCTTGTTACTCGAACTACTGCTTCTACAACGTCATCGATGTAAGTAAAGTCCCGATATAGTTCGCCGTTATTGAAAACATCGACTGGCCTTTTTTCAATCATTGCCTCTGTAAACTTATAGAATGCCATATCCGGCCGACTCCAAGGACCGTAAACGCTGAAAAAACGTAGTCCTGTCGTTGGTAACCCATACATCTGAGAGTAGCTATGAGCCATTAACTCATTTGCCTTTTTAGTTGCAGCATAAAGAGAAACTGGGTGATCCACATTGTCATTCGCTGAAAATGGAATTTTATCGTTCAGCCCATACACTGAGCTCGATGACGCGTACACCAGGTGTTTAATGTTAAAGGCTCGACACGCCTCTAGGACTGAAAGAAAACCCATGAGGTTGCTCTCTCCATAGACCATAGGCTCTTCCGAGGAATAACGGACGCCAGCCTGCCCTGCTAAGTGAATCACACAATCAAATTGCTCTTCATTGAACAGACGATTCAATTCGTCTGAGTTTTCGACACTCATACAGTGAAATCTGAACCTTACATCTCCAACCCATTGCAACCTAGTTTTTTTAAGGTTCACATCATAATAGTCATTGAGGTTATCAACGCCGACTACATCGTATCTATCAGCACAAAGCCTGCGACAAATATGGCTACCGATAAAACCGGCAGCACCCGTTACAAGTGTTTTCATAGCCTTCCTGTGCTTGAGAAAAACAAATCAAGAGTACAAATGTTGATCAAATACTCATAAATGTCAGTTAGTTACATCATATACTCATCAATTTACTTATTATAATCAAG
>NZ_MUFL01000096.1:0-10815 GCF_001995355.1 Salinivibrio sp. PR919
GTGTTAAGTATGTCATTAATAAATAAATCATATTTTCTACTAGATAGCACTTCAAATAATTCACCAATGCCATTGACACCAATAAAATTATGAGTGCTTTCGCCAAAAGTCTCGCGCGTTGTTTGATTTGTATCGTAGTAAATGTCCGGACTCACATAGAATTCATCAGCGAGTTCGAGGCACCGATAGATATGACCGAGTCCACGTTTAGTATTACCGTTCACATAAAAGGCAACTTTATAGTTAGATAACACTTGTTCTGCAGATTTAAGGTCAGAGTATGTATCAATATCAATTGATTCTTCTTCACTAACCTCAAAAACATCAATTTTTTTGCCAAGTCTAGTTTCAGGAGTGATACAAGCTCTCCGTGTAATCAAAAAAGCGCCCGTTTCTAAGAAATATGAAGGAARGTACTGTCTGTTGAGTCGCTTTTCATAGTCTGGAAACTTATTTCCAAACTCGTCTTGTCGCCATGCTAAGTGAGGCTTGTTGACACAGGATATTAGAGATTCTAGTCTACTTTCTTTAAAAAAGCTCAATGCCGATTTTAGTGTCTTAGTTTTTAATGTAGGCGACGTTGGCTGCATAGTGACTACGATGTCTTCATCACTCACAGAGTAGTTCATTATCGAATCATAAATAACCCCATCGAGAGTTACCTCGTCACCACAAAGCTCCTCGTTCCGCCAATGTACTTTAGCTCCCATTTGGATAGCGATAATCTCTACTTCTTTCGAGTTGGTAGACACTATAACTTCGTCAATTAGATCACAGCTTAGCGCATTGTTTATAGCATAAAATATTAGTGGCTTACCATTTAGCAAACGAATGTTTTTATTCGGTATACCTTTTGAACCTGATCTCGCTGGAATTATCGCAATAGTTTTCATTATAAATGCCCGTTACCGTAACTAACCACTAAAATATGAATAAAAAGCCTATGGAAGTCATCATTCTAGTAATGCCTAGGTACGACCATAGAAATTCTATTAAACCTTCGTCGTAAAAGACTTCATAGCGTAGTCGTAAGATAATTTTAGCCCAATACGCAAGTAATTCTTTTATATTGAGTAAATGCTTTTATATTCGTTTCTAATAATTTCAAAACCATTTACCTTATTTTTTAAAATTCTGGACGTGCACCGTTCTCATTCTCCAGGCACCTTCTTTTTAACCTAACACAGAGTTTCTAGTACATTGAATCGAAATACGAAGAATGAATGCCGTGCAGATGTGCAGATATTAAGCCTCTTGCTCTTCTCCGCACTCTATTAGCGAAGCGAGCCGTCCCTCAATTCCAAGTATAAATGACTGAATATAGATCACAGAAAGAGCGAAGGCCAATGCGGGCACGAGTTGCCGTATTCCGTATTCCGTATTCCGTATTCCGTATTCCGTATTCCGTATTCTAACTTTTACTGATAGAGAAAAAATGGCAAGAATCTAAGATCCTAGATTCTCATCTTCATCTTTCCTAAATGCAAATCTCACTAACACAATCGCGACACCCAGCATACCGCCAAGTAGCGTTGCCAGCACACAGATCAATGCACGTTTGGGGCCGGCTTTTTCTTCGGGGACAATGGCCGGGTCGACGGTTTTGAACACAAATTCGTCTTGCACTTCGGCCAGCATCAAGTTTTTAGTTTGCTCTTCAATCAGTTGGTAGAACACATTTTGCATTTGAGTGAGGTTAGTGTTTTCAAGCTGTTGGCGCAAGTAGCCAATGTTGGTTTTGGTTTCTGCTAGTTTCTCTTTTTTCGCATGGGCATTGATGTCGTTCACCAACAACTCAACCACTTGCTGAGCAAACACCGGAGACTGAGACTCAAAACTAAGGGTGATTAAGCCATTGTCTTTTTTTTTGTTGGTTTCTAGCTTGGATGAAAACGCTTTATATAATTGCCAATCTGTTGGCATGGCAGGTTGGTCCGCCGGGGCATCGTCGGGTTTTAGCCAAGTTTTTGTCTCTGGGTTGTAGCGCTCTAGGTTAATGATCCATTGATTCATTTCATCATCCCAACCTTCTGTGGCTGCCAGCGGCACGGCTAATTCATGCTGATGAATAAATTCGCTAATAAACTGGCGTGATTGCAACGTCGCCAGCGCAATTTGGGTTTCACTGCCGCCTTCGCTGCTAATATTCACGCCCGCAAGAGAAGCTAAACCTCCGAGTTGACCGGCCATACTGGCCAACCCTCCACCACTTTTTTCGTTGGCAGGTGCGAGCAAGGCCTCGGATTTGTAGGTATTGGGARGATAAAGCGAATACCCCACCCCAGCCACGGCAAAAACGAAGGTCATTGCAATGATCAGCCACTTACCTTGCCATAAGGCGGCAAACAGCTCTCGGAGGTCGATTTCGTCATCCGCCGCCAATGGGGAGATGGGGAGGGATTGGTAGTGTTGTGGTGTATTTTCCATTCGTTAAAAGGTCCTAGGATCCTAGGTCCTAGATCCTAGGAAGAGCACCTAGGTCTAGGTTGTAGGATTATTTTCAAAATATTAAAAAATTTCTAAGAAAACGCGTCGCTTTTCCGCTGGGATGACTATTAATCGCTTACTACTAATAGTTATATCCGCCCGCTTCCTCACGTACCATCCCTTTACGGCGTTTAATGAGCGCAGCTAGCATCGCAGCAATTTCTTTCGCTTCTTGGACGAAGCCCATCCCAGTTTGCTTGTCTATAAACCCAGCTTCGATACCGATATATATTTGGGTGATAAGCTCACCAGCAGACCCTTTGGCAATATACAAAAATCTTGCTGATTCCGCAGGCGTTTCTCGTTCTTCACCTTCTGCAATATTAGAAGCAACGGATAATGCACTTCGCATTATTTGGTCTTTGTAACCGTAATTTTTGCATGCGTCGAACGTTTTATATACCGATGAAGAAAGTCGACAGCTACGCTTCCACACTTCAAGCCTTTCAAAATCAAGTTGGCGCATCTAATCCTATTCCATTACCTACGCTTTATCACCCTAGGATCTAGGACCTAGGCTCTAGGATCTAAGCTCCTCCGCCCCACTTTAATCATTCACTGCTTTCCACGCGATACCCATTTGATAGAGAATTTGAGTCGCGGTCGAGGCAGTGCTTAGGCCGTCTAGGTAATCGGTATCGATTGGCACGATGATGGTGTCGCCCGGTTCAAGCTGTTTTTGGTTGCGACTAAACCAGAAGCTATTATTTGGCATCATGACTGAGCCATCAGCACGAACCACGTAAATACGATCGGTATCTGCTTGTTGTTTAGTGCCTCCCGCAGATTCAATGTAGTCACTGACGGTCATACTGGGTTCAAACAGTTGGTTTGAAGTGAATTGCACTTCACCCATAATGCTAACTACTGGATTTTTCGGTGGCACGTAAAGTTTATCACCACTTTCTACCATGATATTGGCCACGTCATCACCCTGAAGCGCACGGGGCAAAGAGATCACCATTCGACCTACCGCCTCGGCGTTTTGGAGCTCTTCAGCAATCGATAGTGCTTCCGACGGGCTGGTCGTATACTGCGCACTGCTGGTTTGGCGACGTAAAGCAAGACTACTAATTTCTTGTTTAAGCTGCCGGTTAAGCATTTTTAAACGCTCTTCTTCTTGGCGCTTGAGTCGCTCTCGGCTAAATACGGCGCCCTTAGGATAAGCAAATTCGGTTAACCCGCCTGCACGCTCAATCACATCTTTTAAGGTTTCGCCACGCTCAAAAGCATAAACCCCTGGAAAGCGAACCTCACCTTGTAGCTCAATCACGTTATCTTTGTGCCAGTTCGGTTTGGTCTTAATATTGATTCGGTCTTGACGATTAATTTTAAACTGTTGGTATTCTCCGTTGAGCGCTTTTTCTACATTAACTGGGTAATGACGGACCGTAAGTCGACCATCCACAACTTGACGACGTGTAATTTCTGCTTGGCCTAGATAAGCGGCTTCCGTCAGTCCCCCCGCTGCCTCAATGAGCTGTTGGAATGTCGCATTTGTGGGGAGTGGATAGATACCTGGGTATTTTACCGCACCACTCACCTCAACAATCGCAGCGTTTGATTCAATATTTGCTTGATCTTTCAAACGCTCAATAATGGGCTTGAGCTCTTGCTCTCGATGTGAAGGTTGGCCTTCTTCATCGTTTTGCGTCAATGCCTTTATCAATTGGGTTTGGTTTTGAACATTTTGTACTTGCACTTCAGCCCCTGTTGCTGGGTCGATAAATACGCGAGGGGCACCGCCTTCAGGTTGTTGAGCATATCTTATTTGCTGGGTAGTCGTGTCACTCTGCTGATTTTTCGTCTGTTGAGTGTAAGTGTCTGACAAAGGTATGTTCGCAGTAAGAGGAATACGTGTGACCTGTTGGCTCAACATTTGGTTTTGCTGAGCGTTTTTTGATTCACTTTGATCTATTTCGGTTTCGTCCCAAAACTGACTATCAATACCATTGTTGAACACGAAGATCTGATCGCMTTTATGCAAGCGTAGATTCTCGGAAGAGCTCGGCTGCTCTAGCGCTGTACCCAGTTTAAACTGTAGGACATCAATATTACGTTCAGCGTCGATTTCACGTACTACCAGCGCATAATTAAGATCAGCGCTCGGCTTTAGATCGCGACGGTTTTTTATCACGTCCGCTACCGTCATGCCTGGCTCGAAGTTGTAAGCGCCTTGACGAACAACCTCACCACGCACTACGACAGCATTGTCGAAAGCCTCATTACTCTTGGCTATGTGAATAGCATCGCCGTTTTTCACGGTAAAGGCTTGTCCCTTGGGTGTACGCATATCTACACTAAAAGGTTGGACACCGGATTCCGTTACACGTTTGACACTCACACTCGAGAGGTATCCTTCAGGTAGGCTTCCTCCTGCCATGGTCAGTATGTCAATCAGCGATGTTTTCTCTTTTAATTCGTATAGAGCTGGGCGCAATACTTCTCCATCAACTTTGACTTGAGCGCCACGAGTAGGCACAAATAGCGTGTCTCCCTTCAACAGGCGAACATCGTTACGCGCGTCGCCATTTAGTAAAAGCGCGTATAAATCCAACGTGTTTATCACCTTGCCGTTGCGCTTTAGCTGGATATAACGTAGTGAGCCGGTCTTTTTTACTCCACCGCTTGCAATGAGTGCTTGTGTCATTGTAGTCAGCCCGCTCACAGTAAACGCACCCGGCTGTTTTACCTCACCAGCCAAGTAGATTTGCATTGTGCGCATCGCACTAATATCCACAGTGACATCTACGCCAATCACACGCTCCGCAAACATTGTGCGAATTTGCTCACGTACTTTGCTAAATGTCTCATCAGCGACTTGCATCGGACCATATTCGGGAAAATGAATATATCCATCACGTTTAACTTTGAGTTGGTACGCTTGGTTCTCTTTTCCAAATACTTGGATATCGAGCACATCGCCGGGCCCTACTCGATAATCATTCGGCAAAGGGAGGTCGTGTACAGCAACCATCGGCGTTGGCTCTCCGTCAAAAAATGCGTAGCCAAAGGGTTCAAGTGTCTTTGAGGGAGTATTTTCTTGCTGTAAGGCACGCTCTAAGAAGGCTTGTGAGCCACCGATGCGTTCAGGTCGGGAAGGTACTACAGAAGGGGCAGGCTGTTGATTATTGCTTGTTGCACTATCGATCCAGCGATCAAGATCCACACCATATTGACGCGCGAGTTGCTCTTGCTGTGCCCTTGGTAACTTTTTAAATTGTTCTAACTGGCTTGCCGTTGGCGTTGCCGCATGTGCTAGAGAGACTGTTAGCAATGCACAAACAAATAATGCCAGTATATGTCGCATTGTATTATGAGCAAAGGAAGCACAAGTAGTGAGGGAGGCGCTAAAAGACCGCCCGAAAGAAGATAAGAGCATTAACATATGAGCGTGTTCCGTACTGTGAATGTCAATAAAGGCAACAGTTAAAATCGCATTTGGTAATTAAGCCAAACACGTACATTTGAATCTGCTACGTCCGGTGCGCCATCGTCCGTTTGGCTCGCACCCAATGTGAGCATAGCCGTCGCAATCGGTAGTCGGTAGCTTGCTTCTATATTTCGCCAAGAGTGAGCGCCTTGTTCGTGTTCAGCCGTCATTAATTTTATCTTATGATCGTTACTCAATTGGGCATACACGGCTATCGAACGGCTTTCGTTCAGTCCATAAGTTGTGCTGTTACCTCCTAATTGATCAGATGAAAGAGATTGATCTATGGCTGGCGTATACGCTAGCGAGGATTCAAAGCCATGATGAGTCGTTTGCTGCTCGAGCACCAAACGTATACTTTGTTGTCGTATCTCAGTTTGACCACTCCAACCGACAACAGTGGCCGCTAATTCTTTACCTTTGTAATCAGTTGCCAGTTCTGTATACAACGCATGCGTCAATGGAAAGTCAGACGCTGGTAGGGCAAGTTTAGCGTCCCAAGCCCACTGTTCACTCGTTTGGTAAAGTCCATTAGGGTTTTGCCATTTCTGGTAAGTCACCCCGTGTTGGAACAGTCTGAAGGGTTGACTCATTAAGCGTGCCGCCCAATGGGTATCGTATCCAGTCTTCTCTGGCAACTGATAGACCGTTTCGAATGACCAGTAACCCAATAAAAGGTTATCATCACCTAAATAGCTTAACGATGCACTCGGCGCAGGCTCTGATTGATTCCCCCAAATAAGATTATGTTGCCAACCTTGTCCCCACCAACGCTCAATTTGGCCTAACGTAAACAGCCAGCGTCCGTCATTAAGCGCCAAGTATGTCCCTTGCCATGTGTATTCATCGTCACCATTGGCATCTCGGCGGTATTGATTCGCGACCTTGAACGCAAATCGATTACTCATATATTGATACGCCGCCCCCACTGACCACTCATGGCGAGGCGTATCACCATAGTCGAGCGATGTCGACGGGTCATTCGCCCAATACGCGTCAAATGCTATTGGCGCACGATTAAATTTTGCAGCTTGACCCTGATAGCGAACGTGGCTTCGAGCCGTATTGAGCATTTGATAACGCGCACCATTGATTGGGCGTTGGTCGACATTGTTCTGATGCTGAACCGACGTGTCATCGTAAAAACTTGACCAACGCAATGGATACTGATTAATGGGCGCACTGAGTTCGCCTGCATCAGACAATGCAGTAAGATCAGCGCGCATAAATGGATCATTTGGCTCCAACCAAGGTGAGGCCTTGACAGGTGTCGTTATTATCAGTATTGACGTGATTAGTATTAAAGTGGCTATCCATCGCCCATGTTGAAGTACAAACGAAGTGCTGTTCATCCCTTTTTAGCCTTCTAGTCGCTTTGCATATGAACGCTAAATCAATCCATGCAACTAACTGAAAAATATATTAAAAAATCAAGCAGAGATAATTTAGACACGCTACCGCCCGGAGGTATCGCTCCTCTATGCGCGGTTATCATTTTTACACTAGGTTGAACCTTAACTTGCCATACGGTCGCTTGTGTCAGACGAATGCTAGACACGTAGACTGGTCACTCAGACACAACACATTGCTCAACCTTCAACACCTGCAGTTTACACATTTTGGTCTTCAGATAAAGAGCGCTGTTTTTTAAAAACTGCTTTAAAGATAACGTGCTACGTACAACCTGTAGATGTTTTAGTCCGTTTACTACTGAAAAGAAGGGATAGATCACGGAATGATAGGCTAATACTAGAAAGGACTTATTAGGACCTAGACCTTAGGGAACGATAACAGATAGCTTATGATTTCAGTCCAAACTCTGTAAGCTTTATTAGGCGAGTATGCCTAGGGGGAGGATAACCCCCCAAAATAGCGCTTCTATCTTTCTATCATCTACATAGAAGTGATTAATTATACGTCTGAATACGAAGCGCTATGTTTTTTATTCAAAATTATTTCATTCTAAAACGAAATAAGTATTTTTGATAAACATACAACTTACCCCAGAAACCTAAATGCTTAGATTTTAGGTATACTTCTTTTCTGGGGTTTTTCCAGCTATGTTGAAACCAGTGGACTAAATATGAGGTTGRTGGAAAATCGGGGATGACTCCATCACCATTATAAAAATAGAAAGTGTCTTTTTCGAATATTCTTATCTCATGTTCCAAGCACGAGTCTTTTTTATGCCTATTTATCATTTCCGTCATGATCTTTGGCCCCATAAAATAAGGGGAACTTAGTATTTCATTTTCATAAAAATCGATCGTTTTTTTCAACACACTGGAATGAGGTAATGCATAGATAACAGCGGTGCCAACATTCTCACTGTCTTCATAACCTACTCCGAAGTCACAATGATGAAACAAGCCAAATGGATCGCGCCTAATCGTCACATCAGTGTCGAGATACAATCCACCATGCTCTGCTAATACTTTAAGCCTGAGATAATCGCTAACAAAGGCATAAAGGCCCCGAGAAAGACATGCCTTCGCAAATTCACAATTTTCTATCCAAGTTTGTACTTCTGGATCCTTCTCTGTCCAGACTTTTACGTCATAACCTTGCTTTATCCAGTCATCCACACAGGCTAGCGAAAAGGGTGACATTTTATCACCTAGCCAAACCGCATGTATTTTATTAATCATTTAAGCATCGCCCTTTTCTCTTTCGTTATAAATCATGGATAAAATCATTGCAGCCACTGAGTTGAATATAAACTCCCCTGATTTAAATGTTAGGAAGGACTCAAACATATTAATAGTAAGGAAGAAAATAATGAAGCCTACGCTTAAGCAGGCACATTGAGTTTTTTGCGTTTTATCCATCCCTCTACGGAGTAAAGACCATATGCTAAAAATAAAAACGCTTAGCCCTACCACCCCATAGTTGACAAGAACATCAATATAACCATTATGTAAGTGTGTGAAGTTATTTACTACGTCATCGGGCATCCCTTCAGACATAGAAATGACGAGTGCTCGTCCATGTTGGCTTATACCTAACAATGGGTTCTCTGCAATCCATTTTAATGATTCAGCCCAAAGATGGATTCGAATACCGATACTTGAGAAGGGTATTTTATCTAAATCAAACGATAATATGGCGAGTATGACGTCTTTTTCAGTCATTAATCGCTCATGGATTATTGGTATATGAGCTAAGAGCATGGCGATAAGTATAGTTAACCCTGCCACTATGAATAATATTAGCCATGGGTTTAGTGTATATTTTCGATACACGCCAACCCACAACATTAGTCCCAAACTGACGATAAGTGCAAGCCATGATTGGCGAGATTGAGTGAAAATGAGCGCAAACAATGCGACCAGAATAAAACAACCAAGCATTACATACGCAAATCTCCAAAAATAAGGCGTATTGCTCGATTTTCTAATAAACAAACTCACCGCAACGATAATAGACGCCCCTAACAGTGCTGCTGGGTGATTCGCATTGACATATGAAAAATCAATACGCTCGCCACTCATACCTAGAAGGAACTCATTAATAATATTTGGTGAGTAAGAGACTAAGGTTAACAACACACCGAAGCAGAACGCGATCATAAAACCATTTATGAACAACCTATCGCGCTTAATCCAATAAGTGATAAAAAGAAAAAAGTAGAAGTTCACTATAGCGCCAAAGTCAGGGCTAGAATCTACTATATCCGGGTATTTAAACAATGCGTTAATCCAGCTTAAAACTGGAACAATCGCGGATATAAGCATTAAAAAAAATAGTGGCTCTTTTGTTTTACTCCCTCGGTCATAATAGAGTGAAAATAACACACCTAGAATAACTATTGATTGGAATATATCACCAATCCACCGATAAGATGTTTTAAATACAGCATAACCTAGACAGCACAAAATCATCAAAGTCACAAATGATTTACTGTCAGCAACTGACTGTATATTCCAAAGTTTCATCTTCTTATACTCCCACATGCTCACCCCTCATTTAACTTTTTCTGTATTTTAATTTTATTATTCTAAACCAGTCTAAAAAACAGAAAATTCGTAATAAAAACTCAAAAACCCTATAGAGTTCAATATAAAATCGGCTCATTATACGAATATTTTCTTTTACCTTTCTTCTCGAACCAGAACCGATCGTTGATCTGATTTTTGCACGAGAAAATAGACTAGGTGATATGCTGTAGGCTTTCACGCCATGCTTCCAAATTTTTTCCATATAGTCATCTACCGGCTCAATAAATTGCTGTGAACTATCGAAAAAAGCTTTCGCTGCGATGGGACTAATAATATAAGCCGTCGTACCGCAAGTATTACTCACATATTGCCCTAAATAATACTTGTTACATAGTTTTTTTATTTTAAGGAAGACTCTTTTTCGTGTTGCAGAGAGTTTTATATAAGAAAAATCACGTGTCTGTTCGCTGATATTAAAAAGGTCTTTAGGATGAAAATCATGTAGATCCACGTTATCTTCGATAATAACGATGGGCTTATTCTTCTCAATGCATTTTTCCCACAGTTGGCGATGACTGGCAAAACAAGCTAACTCTGCAGGTTTCAGTCGATAACCTTTGATTTTTCTTGTTTTTTGTGCATTTTCAAATTTTCTCAATGCACCCATATGCGAGTGAGAATCAATTGCATCGAAAAACTGGAATTCAATACCTCTTTGATTTAGTTGGTTTTTTATTCGCGTTCTACGCTCAGTTGATTCCCGCAAACTAATAACAAAAACCTGTACAGACTGACCAGATTCTTTATTCAGGCACATTTGTTTAATCTCATATAGCTCGTCAGCTAAACGCGTCCCTACATAGCTGCTGTGAAAAACGGGGAGGATAGCATAATCAGTGTCTTAGCTCATCATGATACGTGTTTGAATAGCTTTTATATTATTAGACAGTATATAAC
>NZ_MUFL01000097.1:0-10664 GCF_001995355.1 Salinivibrio sp. PR919
TGCTCCTTATTCTCGACGTCCTGTGGGGTAAGGGGTTGCCAGATGGGAGAAGGCTGTTCGTCATTGGGTAAATGAACAACTGGTTCGTCAGGTGCTTGGGTCGCGGGTAAGGTAAAACTAAATGTGGTGCCGATTTGTGGCTGACTGCTCACATAAAGCTGACCGCCCATAAGCTCAATTAGCTGACGTGTTATCGACAAGCCCAGCCCGGCACCATGCTGATAGTGGTAGTGGTCACTGACCGCTTGAGTGAGTGGCTCAAAGATCACGTTCAGTTGCTCGGGCGGGATCCCTTGCCCGGTATCGACTAACTGAATACGAACCCTGTCATCAATTTTTTCGGCACTCAATACTATCTTACCGGCATCGGTAAACTTCACTGCATTACCAATCAGGTTATACATCACTTGCTCAAGGCGCTGGGTATCGGCACAGACCCACAAAGAGGACGTGGGGAGCTGATTGATGATACGGATGGGCTTATCTTTTTTGAGATGTTCAGCCAAAGAAAGGACCAGACGCGCTAGGCTGGTGATATCGACCGCTTCGTTTTCAAGCGAGAGCTGACCATAACGCATTTTATGATAATCGAGCAGGTCATCGACTAATTTCGCCAGTCGTTGGCCGCTGTTGACAATGATCGAAAGCTGGTATTGGTGATCACGACTAATTGGACCATTCGCACCAGCGATCAAGGCGTCGGCAATTCCAATCATGCCATGCAAAGGCGTGCGTAATTCATGCGAGGTGGTAGCTAGAAATTCGTCTTTGAGCTTGTTAGCCAACTGCAACTCTTGGTTTTGCTCTTGAATCGTCGCCAAGCTTTGTTCAAGTGTTTGATTTTGCTGGTGGATAAGCTGAAGCTTTTCACGGATAGCGCGCCGCATACGAGAAAAGCTGACCGCCAACCGCCCGATTTCATCATGCCGACGGGTATGGTGAATTTTGGTATCCAGATCCCCCGCACTCACTTTCTCTGCGGCCCATGTCAGCTGCAACAAAGGACGAGTAATAAAATTCGACATACTGTTCGATGCGACCAACACGGCAAAGCCGGCCAACAGCATCGCTACGACGAACAGTTGTTCGAGTTGGCGAACTCTCGCAAATGCAATGTCGATAGGCACTTCGGCGACAAGCGCCCAATGCAAGCCATGGGTTGAGATAGGTGCAAAGGCCGCCAGCATGGTGTCGCCGGACGCATTGTCATAGCGTTCAACCCCTGTGTGATTATCCAGTGCCTTTTCAATCACTGCCAGACTGTTGGCAATCGTCTCTGGGTTAGATGAATGGCCGCGCACTTGCAGATCGTCTCCGACTAACAAGGTTTGAATGTCGGATGAAGAGGAAGGGGTCATTAACGCGGTCAGCGCGTGATTGGGAAGCCGAAACAAGGCATAACTGTGCAGGTAGCCTTGCTGAATAATGGGGGCGCCGAGCCATGCATAGGCGTTGCCATCCGGATCTTGGGCAAAGTCTGACATGACGACATTAGGGTGAGGATCGCGCTTACCTTTCACCTGCCTATCTTGGCGCTTTAGCGCGGCAAAGGTGTGACCCAGCTTGGTATCTTGGTAAGGGCCCGTCAATAAGTTGGTCCCATAGTTCGAATGCTTTTTGACTGAATAGGTGACATTACCTTGTTTATCGACGAGTAGCAGATCGTCGAAGTCTGCACGTGCCAATAGTGCTAAATAGGCGCGATGATAACGTTTGTGCAGTAAGCGGTAGCGTTCTACACCGGGGTAATTCGGCGAGCCTTTGCTGACGGGCGTTTTTATCGCATGACCTGAACCGGGATGGTAGCGAGTTTGTGCATACTGCCGGGCGGAATCCATGTCAGGGCCTAGGCTACGGAAGGCGTTGACCAAACCATAAAAGTGGCCGCCACTGGCATAGGCAAGCTCTGATGCGACGAACCCTAACACTTCAGATTCTTTAGCATCAAAGTAATCACGCACTTGTTGTTGCTTGCTATCACGTACAGAAAGTAGGTGTGCGGTGCTTTGCTCTTGCAAATCCTTGCTGTGAGCATTAAGGAAAAAAAGTGCCACGAGAATCAGAGGCAATAAACTCAGCAGGAGAAAAGCCATCATCAAGGTGTGATGAAGGCGCTTAAACGGAGGAGCGATAAACAGCTTTCTCATGATCAACAGCCTTGTCCTTAAAGCAGCTATTTAATGATTCTGTCTGCAACGCTAAACAGGCAGAAGGAATGCTAAACAGTGACGTTACTTCCTTTTTTTGCTTTGACAAGCAAGTTGGTCGAGAAGCGTGTGGATCGGCGCATTTTTATCACTTTTCCCGATAGTTAATGGTTTTATTGAAAAAAAAGCCCCAGCGCTGCTGGGGCTTTCTCATCACGTTTAAGCGTTAGTATCGATTTAATACTGAGGCTTGGTTGCCGGTGCTTGAGCCGCGGCTCGCGCTTCTGCGCTGCCAGCCGCTTTCGCGTTGGCATTGGGCACTTTAAAGGCGGCGATGCGCACTGGCGAATGATCAACCACTTGGTTTGGCGCAGGCGCTTTCATCATTGGTGATGTTGCGCGACGATAACGAATGGTTGATTGAGGCGCTGTGATAACCGCTTCACGCTCAATCACTTTCTCCGTCACCAAGGCCACATTTGGATCATGTTCTGGCGTGGTCGCTGGTGCCGGTGATGCGGCTACCGATGGCGTGGCTTCAACCACAGGGGAGGTTGGCACTGGCTCAACGACTGGCTTCTTCTCTGGCGTTGGCGTTGCGGCGACACTCGGTGTGCGCATCACAATCACTTTACCCATCGCCATTTCAGGGCGTGCAACACCGCTTGCAATCACAGATGCGGCTTGGCGTTTGTCTTGGCGACGACGGTCCTGTTTTACTTTGATAGGTTGCTCGGCCGACCAGACTTTACCCATCGCCATTTCTGGCGAGGCCATGCCGGTGGTGAGTGGCATCGGGCTTTTCACCATTGGACGGCGACGACGACGTTGACCGCTGGCACGCAGGTGACGAGGAGAACGACGATTGCGGCGCTTCTCTTCACGTGCAGGCTTGTCTTGCTGACTTTGGCCGTTGTCTGTTTGTTGCTGTTTAGCTTGCTGCGCCACATCGGCACCGACTTGTTGGAGATCTTTCCCTTTTGCCGGTTCTTGTGATTGTGCAGATGCGGTTACAGCATCGGGCTGGTCTTTGTTGACACGCACGCTGCGGTTTAGCTTACGGCGTTGGCGACGTTGTTTCACCTTCTCCGTTTTTTCTGCCTTGTTATCCGCGTTATTGTCCGCTTTCTCAGGCTGTTTCTTTGCCGTTTCTACCTTGTCAGCTTGGGCTGACTTTGGCTTCTCGTTACGGTTTTTCTTGCCTTTACGGTTATTGTCGCGACGCTCATCTTGCGACTTGTTACTACGGCGAGGCTTGTTGTTACGGTTGCGATCTTGTGCGTTGTCATCTTGCTCGTCTTTTTGCGGCGCGGCCTGATTTTGACGAGGTTTATTGCGTCCACTTTGATCGCGTTTGCTACGTTGTTGACGCGTCGATGAACCCGATTGACGGTTGCTCGATGGCGTGCTCGCTTGACTTGGCGTTGCCTCAGACGTGTTGTCTCGTGCAAATAGGCAAGATAAAAACTTACCCAACTTGGCTAACAGGCTTGGCTGTTTAGGTGCTGCCTCGGTGGCGGGCTTCGCGGCTGGCGCTGGTGAGCTTGGCGCGGCAAATCCTTGTAAAACAGGTTCTTCACGCTTTTTCGCCGGACGCGCTTGTTGTGGTTCTTCGCGCGTTTCCGCTTCTTTTAGCGACTCAAGCTGGCTTGGCAGATGGTACGACAAGCTTGCCATTTCTTCGCCGCCACGGATGCGCACCACATCGAAGTGTGGGGTTTGCAGATCCGCGTTTGGCACCACAWCCACTTTGACATTGTGGTACTTCTCAATATGTTGTACCGACCGACGCTTTTCGTTAAGCAGGTAAGAGGCGACAGGCACAGGGACAATACCCAGAACTTGCGCTGTGTTTTCCTTCATGGCTTCTTCTTCCATGAGACGCAGAATCGACAAAGAAAGCGATTCGTTGTCACGGATAACACCCGTTCCTTTACAGCGTGGACAAATATGGTGGCTGGCTTCGGCGAGTGACGGGCTCAAGCGTTGGCGTGACATTTCTAGTAGACCAAAGCGTGAGATACGGCCAATTTGCACCCGTGCACGGTCCATGCGAACCGAATCACGTAGTTTGTTCTCCACTTCACGTTGGTGGCGCACAGGCGTCATATCGATGAAATCGATAACCACCAAACCGCCTAAATCACGTAAGCGAAGCTGGCGAGCAATTTCTTCCGCGGCTTCTAGGTTGGTTTGTAGCGCTGTTTCTTCAATATCACTGCCTTTGGTGGCCCGTGCCGAGTTGATGTCGATAGACGTCAAGGCTTCGGTCGGGTCAATGACAATAGAACCGCCTGACGGGAGGCGTACTTCGCGTTGGAAGGCCGACTCAATCTGGCTTTCAATTTGGTAGTGGCTGAACAGCGGCACTTCGCCTTCATAGAGTTTGATACGGCTGACAAAGTCTGGGCGTATTAACTGGATGTGTTCTTGCGCACGTTTGAAGACTTTTTCGCTGTCGATCAAGATCTCACCAATATCGCGACGTAAGTAGTCACGAATCGCACGTGCAATCACGTTACTTTCTTGATGGATCAGGAAAGGGGCAGGGTTGGATGATGCCGCTTCTTTAACCGCTTGCCAGTGGTTGAGTAGCACTTTCAAGTCCCACTCTAACTCTTCGGCCGATTTACCGACACCAGCGGTACGTACAATCAGGCCCATACCTTGCGGTAATTCAAGACCTGACATGGCCTCTTTAAGCTGGTTACGTTCTTCGCCTTCGATACGACGCGAAATGCCACCGGCGCGCGGGTTATTTGGCATCAAGACCAAATAGCTACCTGCTAGAGAGACAAAGGTCGTCAGTGCTGCGCCTTTGTTACCGCGTTCTTCTTTGTCCACTTGGACAATCACTTCCTGACCTTCTTTCACCACATCTTTGATGTTAGGACGGCCTTGATAGGTATAACCGGAAGGGAAGTATTCGCGGGCGATTTCTTTTAGCGGGAGGAAACCGTGTCGTTCAGCGCCGTAATCAACAAATGCCGCTTCCAGGCTAGGTTCAATACGGGTGATACGTCCTTTGTAGATGTTAGCTTTTTTCGATTCATGGCCAGGGCTTTCGATATCAAGATCGTACAGCCGTTGACCGTCAACCAATGCGACGCGCAACTCTTCCTTTTGAGTTGCGTTAATCAACATTCTTTTCATCAGATTGTTCTCATTTATTTATCGTTGTTATTAGCGGTTGATGACGAGAGCAGTCGCCAATGTTGCCTGACCCCAAGTCTGATATGGTGCAGCCTCTCGGCTGGAGAAAATCAGGGGTGCGCTCGGGCAAATTTTTATCGGCCAGCTGCGACGGTTATTGTGGCTCACCGGATTATGCAGTTGGCGTCCGCCGTGTTTAAACTCATGGCGGATATCTCTGACACTGGCAACCAGCCATCGTGTCAACACACTAACGGGTGCTTTTGGCTTACGTCTTACGCCGAGTGCTGCGTAAAGCACGAAAAGCATTCGAAATTATGGATATTTTAACAGGCAAGCCCGTTATGTCGCCGAAAAGTGATTCCCTTTTCTGACTAACGCCGCAACTATAGCAGCCAGACCAGAGTCCAGCAATCGGCTTTCGCTGCTTGTGTCGGGTTGGTAGAAAAAGCGGACGAATGTGCGCGTTTTTTGCACGATTATCTTTGCTGCCATGTATTCAGCGGCGTTGAAGGCGGGGTTTAGATAGGTGCATGTCCCGTCGCTTAGAGGTACAATCACTCGCTATGACAGAACAAAAATCAAAAGTGCGATTTATCGAAATTGACGATGACATCGCCGGCCAACGTATCGACAATTTTCTGCGAAATCAGCTGAAAAATGTCCCAAAAAGTATGATTTATCGCGTTCTTCGCAAAGGAGAGGTGCGAGTTAACAAAAAACGAATAAAACCAGAATATAAGCTTCAAGCGGGCGATCTAATTCGTGTGCCGCCTATTCGGCTTCCTGAGCGCGATGAGCAAGTGGCGCCAAGTACAAAGCTAGACAAAGTGGCTGAGTTAGAAAACTGCATTCTTTATGAAGATGACCATCTCTTGGTGTTGAACAAGCCATCGGGCACTGCGGTGCACGGCGGAAGTGGGCTACAGTTTGGTGCTATCGAAGCCATGCGTGCGTTGCGCCCTAAAGCGCGTTTTTTAGAGTTGGTGCATCGTATTGACCGTGATACCTCTGGGATCTTGCTGATTGCGAAAAAACGCTCGGCATTACGGCATCTCCAAGCACAATTTCGTGAAAAGACAGYGCGAAAAGATTACTACGCGCTCGTGATGGGGGAGTGGCCTGCGAAAAAGCGCAAAGTTACGGCACCTCTATTAAAAAATGAAGTAAATAGCATTGTGCGTGTGAACCCCAATGGTAAGCCATCGGAAACCCGCTTTAAGGTGATCGAGCGTTTTGCGGAGGCGACGCTGGTGCAGGCTAGCCCAGTGACGGGACGAACGCACCAGATTCGCGTGCATGCGCAGTATATGGGTCATCCACTCGCGTGGGATGACCGCTATGGTGATCYGCGCTTTGATGCTTATACCAAACAAGTCGGCCTAAATCGACTCTTCCTGCATGCGGCGAAAATTCGCTTTGTGCATCCGGGCCGTGAAGAGACCATGGATCTCGACGCGCCGATGGAAGCAAAGTTACAACGTGCGCTTGAGGGGTTGCGGAAGAAAACCGGTAAATAAGCGCAACCGGACGGTCCCTATCAGACAATTTCCGATAATAAGTAGTGGAATAGTGAGGCATGCATGAGTGAAAGCGGACAAGTGATAGTACAAGAGATGACGGCGATGAGTGAGGGTGAGCAATCACTCTCGGTGCATCCGTTACTTAGACCCTATTCGCTGCTTATCTTTGATTGGGATGGCACCGTCATGGACTCTATCGGACGGATTGTCTCGAGCTTAGAGGCCGCCGCTGCGCTCACCGGTCATCTACCCACGCTTGCGCCGGAACAACTCAAACAAATGATTGGATTGAGTTTAGAGAAGGGCTATTCGTTGTTGTATCCAGACGCGGATCCTAAATGGTATCCGCACTGGATTGCGCATTACCGTCAACAGTTTGTGCATGATAACCCAACCCCGTGCCAGCTTTATCCTGGGGTGAAGGCCACACTCAGAGCATTAAAGGCAGACGGATTCAAACTCGCCGTGGCCACCGGAAAATCACGTGCTGGGCTTGACCGAGCGTTAGCCGAAACAGGAACGGCTGACCTGTTTGAAGTGACACGCTGTGCCGATGAAACAGCCTCTAAGCCTGATCCGCAGATGATCGAAGAAATATTGACGCAAACAGGTGTCGGCGCAGCGCAAGCGTTAATGGTGGGTGATACACATCATGATATGCAACTGGCAGCGAACGCGATGGTCGACCGTCTTGGTGTGACATGGGGAGTGCACGACCGAAACACCTTGCAGGCTTACGCGCCGATTGCTGTGGTTGACTCACTGAATAGTCTTATCCTATGAGTCACCGGTAAAACGGCGATCTTTCACACCATACGCCGGCGCACAGCTTACAAGGGACACCGTACCAAGCGACAGGTTTTGCGGGGTCATGCGATGGCGCCTTAGCCACTCATCTAGGCGCGGCGCTACTTTGTCTGCAGTGTTAAATAACTGAGACGCCTTCTTTCTCGAGCATTTCGCGCAGGCGGATCAGCGGCAGTCCAATTAAGGTGTTGGGGTCACGGCCGTGCATGGCATTAAACAACGCGATGCCCAACCCTTCGCATTTGAAACTACCGGCGCAATCTAACGGCAATTCTTTATCGATATAACGTGTGATCTCGGCTTCGCTGAGATCACGAAAGTCGACATGAAAGGGCTCGACATCGGATTGATGGTGGCCGGTTTTACTGTTAATGACTGCAATGCCGGTATAAAAAGTGACTTGCTTGCCACTGGCTCGCAGCAATTGCTCAATGGCCTTTTCACGTGTGCCGGGTTTACCGAGCACCTCTTCATCAATCACACAGACTTGATCAGAGCCAATGATCAACGCGTCACCATACAAAGGCATACCCGCCATGGCTTTCTCTAATGCGAGACGTTCGACCAAGTCAGTCGGGCGCTCATTTTCTTGTCGGCTCTCATCAATGGCGGGTGAAAATGCGGTAAAGGGTAGGGCGAGTTTCTTAAATACCGCTTGTCGATAAGGGGAACTGGATGCCAACACGATTTTAGGTTGCATGACATGTCCTTTAATGTGTGTGAGTCTTAATGCGCACAAAAAGCTTGGTTTATCTTCATATTTCAGTCTAACCTGAAAGTCGTCAACGTGCGATGTGCATGATGCAGTATGGTCGGATCTCGGCCAGAACCAAGGCGTTGATGGGAAGACGGTGAGAGGAAAGCCTTCTTACTATTGCGATTCGTTGTGTCTTTTGCCAAGAAGACAACAAAGGGCCTGAGCACAGGCAACATTTTCTTTGACTCCAGCGCATTTGGAGGCTAATATTCGCGCCCTATGCAGAAGGTAAAGCTACCGCTGACGGTTGATCCATTCCGCAGTGCACAAAAGCGGCTTGACTACGATGGCATCGTAGATAAATCGCGTTTGGCGCGCCTCGGTGAGGCAGCCCAAAGCATTGATAGTGATGCTGAGGTCACGCTTTCTTTCGACATTGATGCCCAAGGGTTAAAAACCGTGTCTGGCCATGCGGCCGTCACAGTAAGCCTTGAGTGTCAGCGTTGTTGGGAATCGTTCTCCTATCGCTATGAAACTGAATTCGTTTATAGCCCGGTTTTCAATGAWGACCAGGTTGGCAACTTACCGGATGCTTATGAGCCGGCATTAGTCGACGAAAACGGTGAGATTGATCTGATTCAGCTCGTCGAAGACGAGTTGATTGTGGCCTTGCCACARGTCGCCATGCACGAAGACACYGACTGTAAAGTGAGTGCTGACAACATGGTGTATGGGGAAATCCCACTTGCTGATGAGCGTCCAAATCCGTTTGCCGTACTAAAAAACTTAAAGCAAAGTAACGAGGAGTAGGGTCAATGGCCGTACAAAAGAACCGTAAAACCCGTTCTAAGCGTGGTATGCGTCGTTCACACGATGCACTGGGTACTCAAGCAGTATCAGTAGACAAATCTAGTGGTGAAACTCACCTGCGTCACAACGTGACTGCTGATGGTTTCTACCGTGGCCGCAAGGTTATCAACAAGTAAGGTTGAACCTTGACTGGGCTAACCATTGCACTTGATGCGATGGGTGGGGATTTCGGTCCCCAAGTGACAGTGCCTGCCTCCGTGCAGGCATTGTCTCGTTTTGCGGACCTAAATGTGATTTTAGTGGGCGACCACGCACAAATTGTCGCGCAGCTCACTCGATGCGACGCACAAAATCACTCCCGACTTTCCATCGTTCATGCCCCAGACGTGATCCCTAACGACATGCGCCCGTCAACGGCGTTACGCCGTAGCACTGGCACATCCATGCGTATTGCGCTAGATAAAGTGGCGCATGGTGAGGCAGATGCTTGCGTCAGTGCCGGAAACACCGGCGCACTGATGGCACTTTCCAAACACCTTCTAAAATTGCTTCCCGGCGTCGACCGCCCCGCGCTGGTGACCGCGTTACCCGGCGCAAACCAACAACGTAAATGGTTGTTAGATCTCGGCGCGAATGTGTCTTGCGATGCAGATACACTGTTTCAGTTTGCGGTCATGGGCGCTGTGTTGGCCCAAGCAGAGCTTGGGCGTATGCCACGTATTGGCTTATTAAATATCGGTGAAGAAGAGATCAAGGGAAACGACTTGGTAAAGCGATGTGCCGATATGTTGCAATCTTGCCAAGCAGTGAACTACACCGGCTATATAGAAGGGGATCAAATATACACGGGCCAAACTGATGTCATTGTTTGTGATGGCTTTGTCGGTAATGTCGCGCTTAAAACCAGTGAAGGCGTCGCCAGCTTGGTGATTAACCAAGTAAAAACACATCTCAATCAGCATCCCATCAAGCGCTGGATCGCGAAATGGCTATTTTCTGATCTTTTTAATCAACTAAAACAGCTGAAACCCGACCAGTACAACGGCGCAAGTTTGCTAGGATTGCGCGGCATCGTTGTCAAAAGCCACGGACGCGCTGATATCGCCGCTTACGAAAATGCTATTTGTGAAGCGGTGCACGAGGTCGAACGGCAGATACCAACCAAGATAAGTGACCGTTTAGAGGCAGTTCTTCTCGAGAGGCATTAGTAGTCTTCATGTATAGTAAGATTTTGGGCACAGGCAGCTACTTGCCTGAACAGGTTCGCACCAATGCTGACCTTGAACAGATGGTAGAAACCAGTGATGAGTGGATTGTCACTCGCACCGGTATTAAAGAACGTCGTATTGCTGCGCCAACAGATACTGTTGCCTCAATGGCTTATCAAGCTGCTGTGCAAGCAATTGACATGGCTGCCATCGATAAACATGACATCGATCTGATTATTGTAGCGACCACCAGTGGTGAACGCGCTTTCCCAGCGGCGGCCTGTGATGTGCAAGCCATGCTAGGCATTCAAGGCTGCCC
>NZ_MUFL01000098.1:0-10531 GCF_001995355.1 Salinivibrio sp. PR919
ATTGGACCGCGTATGTTCCGCACGTGAAAGCAGGCGATACTTATAGCTATGAAGTCCTTATTAATGGACAAGCATGGTGCATTGCCGACCCCTATGCGCAAGCCGTTGTCGGCCCAGTGCAATATCAGCCACCGTATACGCCCAATCAAAGCTACAGTTTGGCGCGATGCCAAGTCGTCGATCATCAATTTGATTGGCAGGAAGTTTCACGCCCTGCACACACAATGAGCGAAACCGTCATTTTCGAAACACACGTTAAGGGGCTCACGCAGCTGCATCCCAATGTTGAAGCGCACGAGCGTGGACGTTATCTCGGCTTAATAGCGCCCGACATGCTGCGCTTCTATCAGGACAATCAGATTAATTGCATTCAACTTTTGCCGATTGCTGCTTGTTTACCTGAACCACATTTATTGAGCCAGCAAAAGACCAATTATTGGGGCTACAATCCCTACTTATGGATGGCACCCGATCCTCGTTACGCGCACCATGATGCAGTGACTGAGCTTAAAACCGCCATTCGAGAGCTGCACCGACACGATATTGAAGTCATCCTGGATGTGGTATTCAATCATACGGCAGAAGGGGGAGATGGCGGGCCTATCTTGCATTTCAAAGCGTTAGATCACGCCATGTATTTGCATGATAAACATCAACTCGTCAATTACACTGGCTGCGGCAATACCCTAGATATGCGCCATCCTGCCGCGATTTCCGCGGTGTTAGACAGCTTGCGTCTGTGGGTCACTCACTACCAAATTGACGGCTTTCGCTTTGATCTGGCCGCGACACTGGGCCGAGAAGGTGAACAGTTCAACCCACACGCTGCGTTTTTTACCGCATTGGCACAGGATCCTGTGCTCTCTCAAGTTAAACTTATCGCAGAGCCTTGGGATATAGGTCCAAATGGCTATCAATTGGGGCAATTCCCTTCCAATTGGTCGGAGTGTAACGACAAAATTCGGGATACTACCCGTAGTCTATGGCGCGGTGAAAAACATAGTCTGCAAGATTTTGCGACGCGATTAATGGGCTCGCGCGATCGATTCAGTGCCGCACATTGGCCCGATCACTTATCAGTCAATTACCTGACCTATCACGATGGATTCACTCTGCAAGATGTCGTCAGTTACGCCCAGCGTCATAATCACGCCAACGGTGAAAATAATCGTGATGGACATGGTGACAATCGTTCGGCTAACTATGGTATCGAGGGCCCAACGCAGGATCCGTCTATTATTGCGGTGCGCGAGCGACAAAAGCGCAACCTTATCGCCAGTGTCCTCTTTGCCTTTGGCGTCCCTCACCTCCTGACGGCGGACTTACTGGATCACTCCCAACAGGGTAACAACAACGCGTATTGCCAGGACAATCCGATCAGTTGGTTGAACTGGGGTAACCTCGAATCGTCAATGCCTTGGGCTAATTGGCTATCCACCATGATCAAACGTCGCCAAGCGGTTATGCCCGCGTTTATCGATGCATTTAGCGGCCGAAAGCGCCATCAAAACCGTATTCGTTGGCGACACCCCGACGGTAACGCAATTCAACCGAATGATTGGCCAAACTTGCACGCCGTTGTCTGCCATATCGAAATCGGTCAACATCATCGCCATGCGGGCGATCAGTTACTCTATTGCTTCAACGTCAGCGATCAGCCGCTATCTTTTTGCCTCCCCGACGACAAGCCATGGCAAACAGTGTGTACCACCGAAGAGGCCGATACCGCCACGCGAACTGTCACATCATCATTCACACTGGCGGGCAAAAGCCTCAGCATACTCACCAATCACGCTTAACCGCGTGACCCACATAAAAACTATTCGCGTAAACAGTATTCGCATAAAAAAGGCAACCTCATCAAGGTTGCCTTTGTTCTGGGTCATTGACTGACTTTGCCGCGTTAGCCTTTCACGCCACCGGCGGTCAAGCCACCGACTAACCAACGTTGTGCAAGTAAGAATACCGCGGTGATTGGGAAAGCCGATAAGACAGCTGCCGCGGCGAAATCGCCCCATAAATAGTTTTGTGGATACAAATACTGTTGCATGCCGACAGCGAGCGTATATGAATCCACATCAGACAACAGCAAAGAAGCAACTGGCACTTCACCTACCGCGAAGATAAACGACAAGATGAAGACCACGGCAAGAATCGGCACTGACAATGGCAGCAATACCATACGGAACGCTTGCCATGGCGTCGCACCATCCAATGCAGCCGCTTCCTCCAAAGAACCATCAATGCTTTCAAAATAACCTTTGATGGTCCACACATGCAGGGCAATACCGCCGAGATACGCAAAGATCAAACCGCCGTGGGTATTGAGCCCTAAAAACGGAATGTAGTTACCCAACTTGTCGAAGAGTGCGTAAATCGCCACCAATGCCAGTACTGCAGGAAACATTTGAAAAATCATCATCGCTTTCAAAATGGTTTCCTTGCCTTTAAAACGCATCCGAGCGAAGGCATAGGCTGACGTCGTTGATAACGCAACAATCAAAAGTGACGTCACGCCAGCGACTTTCACCGAATTCCACAGCCATAGTAGAACCGGAAATGGCGGTGGTGTCACCGAGCCATCAGGGTTGGTGACAGGGAAGCCGAGTGCCAGCTTCCAATGCTCAAGAGAAGGGTTGTCGGGAATCAAGCTCCCGGTCGCAAAGTTACCTTCTCGGAACGAAATTGCGATGATCATCAACAAGGGGAAGATAATCAGCGAGAGGAAGCAGCACAGACCTATATGCGTCGCCCACACTCGATACTTTAATGATTTTCCTTGAACCATAGCCATGAGAGACTCCTTAGCTTTCTGTCACTTTGGTAAGACGCAGGTTAATCAAGGCGAGCGCACCCACCAGCAAGAAGATCAATGTTGCGACTGCACTGGCGAGACCGAAGTCTTGGCCACCGCCACCTTCGAATGCAATCCGATAGGTATAGCTGACCAGCAAGTCGGTATAACCCGCCGGCTCGGTAGTACCAATCATGTTCGGACCACCTTCTGTCAACAGCATAATCATTACGAAGTTATTGAAGTTGAAGGCAAAACTGGCGATGAGCAACGGCATTAGAGGCTTGATCATCAGCGGCAACGTAATCCGCGTAAAGTTTTGAATGAAGTTAGCGCCATCGATAGCGGAAGCTTCATAAAGATCATCCGGTATGGCTTTTAATAAACCCATACACAAGATCATCATGTAAGGGAAACCTAGCCAGGTATTCACCAACACTACCATCACACGTGCGAGGAACGGGTCATCAAACCAATTGGGACTGATGCCAAATAAGGCTTCAAGCACCATATTTATCTCACCAAAACTTTGGTTGAATAACCCTCGGAAAATAAGAATAGAAATAAATGCAGGCACCGCATAAGGTAGAATTAATAACACGCGGTAAATTGCACGGCCTTTTAGTTCTTCCCACTGAACGACATTGGCGAGAATAAGCCCAATAATTAACGTAAACACCACCGTTAATAGCGAGAAAACAATCGTCCAAATGAAGATTCCAATAAACGGTTCTTTTATCCCGTCATCGGTCCAAACACGCTCGAAGTTGTCCGTACCAATTTGCACCACGTAACCCGGTGCCACCGTATCACCGATAAACTGACCGGCCTCATCAATCGGTTGATAAAAACCAATTTCATCATTTGGCTTCAACGTATCGCCAGTTTTATTGTTAATCAGTGTGCGGCTATCATCTTGTAAAGTATACAGCGGTTGTTCTGCAGCAAACTTACGCAGCCCACTCATCCGAATGGTATCGCCATTCGGGAACTGAACATCCACCTGACTCAAGGTATCGCGGTTTTTGATCACATCGCGTAGCGTCGCTTTTTCACCCGACAGACTTTCTACCGGCGAAAGCGCTAACGTTTCGTTCGACATCGACGCCATATCAAACGGCGCGGTCGCAAAACGCTCACCCGCTTTATCAATCACTAAACGGGTACCTGATGGAGTTTGATACAAAGCAAACGGATAGCTCTGCCCACTTTGAAAAGTACGCTCAAGTAATACCGATTGCGCGCGCTCGAAAGACAGCTGATTTTTAGCACTATAGTTGGTAAGGGAGAGGCCCACGGTATACACCAAGGGGAAAATGATAAAGAGGATCATCCCAGCAATACCCGGATAGATATATCGCTGAGCATACATCTTCTTATTACCAAAAATGTATAACGCTAGCGCGGTTAGCACCACAGTTAGCATTGCAAACGCAGTTTCACCACGCGAATACATAAGTATGGTGGCGTAACCATTGATGATCGCCACAGTCGCCAACAACGCCCATTTAATGAACGCTTTTGAGCTACTTGGCAAGAAAGAGCCTGACGTTGTCATAGCTGGAGAACCTTGAACTGACTGCATAAGGAACGCTACTCACATTGTTCGGGAACTGTGCGGGGAGGCTGCCCTCCCCGCAGATAGAGCTTATTTCAGCATTTGTTTTTCTGCGTCGTTAAGCGCATCGTCGATGGATTGACGATCGCCAACCACATTAACAACGGCGTTTTTCGCAGCGCCCCAAAATGCGGTCATTTGCGGAATGTTCGGCATCACCTCACCATGCTTCGCATTCTCCATCGTCGCTGCAATACGGCTGTCTTTCGCCAATTCAGCTTGATAAGAATTCAGCGCAACCGCCCCTAAGGGTTTATCGGCATTGATAGTAGATAGGCCGTCATTGGTCAGCACATAGTTTTCGAGGAACTCAACCGCGAGATCTTTATTCGGTGATGCGGTGCTAATGCCGGCGCTGAGCACACCAACGAACGGCTTAGACGCTTCGCCTTGGAAGGTCGGTAATGTTGTCACACCATAGTTAATACCGGATTTCTCGATATTACCCCACGACCATGGGCCATTGATGGTCATTGCCGTATCACCTTGGTTGAACGACGATTCAGAAACGGAATAATCCATATCAGACGAAATCACGCCATCTTTTACCATGTGCTTAATAAAGCCCAGTGCGTCGTGAACACCTTGCTTATTAATGCCGACATCTTTGACATCATAACCTGTGGCCGTTTGTTTAAAGGCATACCCACCATCAGCCGCCATCAATGGCCAAGTGAAGTAAGGTTCTTTCAGATTCCACATGATAGCGGTTTTACCTTGCTCACTGAGCTTACTGTTCAGCTTCGCCACTTCTTCCCAGGTTTTAGGCGGTGTAGGAACCAAATCTTTGTTGTAAATCAGTGATAGAGATTCCACGGCAATGGGGTAACCCACGTACTTGCCTTTGTATTTCACCGCGTCCCATGCAAAATCAACCATCCCGTCTTTCAAACGCGCAGAGGGTTTAATTTCAGCCAATAGGCCCGACTCGGCATAGCCACCGAAACGGTCATGCGCCCAAAACACGATGTCTGGACCATCACCGGTTGACGCTGTTTGTGGGAATTTATCTTGCAAGCCATCAGGGTGAGCCACAGTTACCGGAATACCCGTGTCTTGTTCAAAACGTTTTCCAACTTCAGCAAGTCCGTTATAGCCTTTGTCACCGTTAATCCAAATGGTGAGCTGGCCTTCTTCGATACTCGCCTGAGCCCCAAATGAGCCGAGAGCAATAAGGGTACCGAGGGCAACAGCACTGAGTGATTTCTTCATCTTTCTATCCTTCTTCTACTGAGGTGTAGCACGATTCCTTGGCGGATGAGCTGTATTTCACGGTCTATCATGGTTAATTCACCGCGATTCCTCATCATCCCGTCCTCTACGCCCTACGCCACTGCGAGCGAATTCGTGATCCATATCGCTCGCCGCCAATGATGCGGCTCACAAAAATAAACCTAACGTGATCAAGTTCAACTAATTGTCTGAGAATTTTGTGACGTACGCCCTCAAATTAATTTGGGGAGGAGTTCATCCTCCTCCCCGTCTACTCCCCCTGTAATAATTCTGCTTAGGAGGATGTATGACTGCCGTGATTCGCCCAAACTGAATACCATCAAAAAAGCATTGGTGAGCAATCACACGATATGCTTAAGCTTTAACCCGTTATCTGTTCAACAAATAGGTTAACGGTTATTTAGGTCTTAAGTGACGTGCGATGAAATAACGCAAACACCTATAATGCGTATTAAGCCGAATTAATGAAAAGCGATTGAGGGCGAGCGACATGGCAAGTGTCACGTTTAAAAACGTTTGTAAAGCGTATGACGACGATGTAATGATTTCTAAGAACGTTGACCTAGAGATTAAAGACGGTGAGTTTGTCGTCTTTGTCGGACCTTCCGGTTGCGGTAAATCCACATTATTGCGCTGCGTTGCAGGCTTAGAGGATATTACCTCAGGTGATTTATATATCGATGACCAACGGATTAATGATGTTGAGCCATCCAAGCGCGGGGTGGGGATGGTCTTCCAATCTTACGCGTTATATCCCCATCTTAACCTGTATGACAATATGTCATTCGGTCTGAAATTAGCCAAAGCCAACAAAGCAGAAATAGACCAACGCGTCCATCACGCGGCAGAGATCCTTCAGCTTGGTCACTTGCTGGATAGACAACCGAAATCACTGTCGGGTGGACAACGTCAGCGCGTGGCTATCGGCCGTACTCTGGTTTCACAACCGAAAGTGTTCTTGTTGGATGAACCGCTTTCTAACCTTGATGCCGCATTGCGGGTACAAATGCGCGCGCAAATCACCAAGCTCCAGCGTCAGCTGGGCTGTACCATGATTTATGTCACCCACGATCAAATCGAAGCCATGACCATGGCCGATAAAATCGTGGTCTTGGATGAAGGACGAGTCGCACAAGTTGGCCGACCACTCGAGCTCTACCATTATCCTAAAAACCGCTTTGTCGCTGGCTTTATCGGCTCACCTAAAATGAATTTTATGAGCGTGTTTATTGATGATGTCGAAGCCGAACGCGTTAAAGTGCAAATGAGCAATGGCACCTCATTCTGGATCCCCGTCGATGGCACCACAGTGACACGAGGCGATCGCATGTCACTCGGCATTCGTCCAGAGCATTTGCTGGCGGCGAAGGATGGTGATGCTGTGATTCAAGGCGAAGCCACTATCGTCGAGAAGCTCGGTAACGAGACACAAATTTATATTAGCCTCGACAGTGCCGATGCCGATGTCATTTACCGTCAGCTGGATACGGTTGAAATCGAAGCCGGAGACAAATACGCGATTGGTATTCCTGCCCACCGTTGCCATTTGTTCCACAGCGATGGCCGTGCCTGTAAACGCCTGCACCGTGAAAACGGGGTAATTTTTGATGACGAGGCGGAGCAAGTCGCCTAATCATACCCTCCTCACCAAGGGCCGCTCTCTTAGCGGCCTTTTTGATCCCGCTGACTGCCAAAGACCCTCTCCTTGCGACAGGAAAACAATCGCGATTGACAAGCGCGCTCAGCAGGCTCAAAAAAAGCGCCTCTCAGGGCGCTTTAGCTTTAGATCAATTAATTAACGATACTGACGATCTATCACCCCTCCCACCGATAGAACACGGTCGCTAATGGCGGTAACGTCAGTGATAACGATTGTGCTTGTCCGTGAGCTGCAGTGTTTTGCGTATCGATCTCCGCGGGCAATGGATACCCGCTCCCCCAGAATGCCGCATCATCGGTATTCAGCAGTAGAGAATAATGTCCGGCATGGGGCATCCCCAAGATAAACGAGTCACGCGGTACCGGTGTAAAGTTACTGACCACCAGCACACGCTCCCCATCATCGCTGATCCGCTCATGGGCAATCACGCTCAACGCATGGGCATCTTGTAAGCGCCACTCAAATCCAGCCGGATCGCAATCGAGACGATAAAGCGCAGGCGTTGAGGTATACAAGTGATTGAGGGCCTTCACCAGCGACTGAACACCCTGATGACGTGGATATTCCAACCAGTGCCACTCCAGTTGACCATCATGATCCCACTCAGCGGTTTGACCAATTTCCGAGCCCATAAAGTTGAGCTTTTTCCCGGGCTGACCGTACATGTACCCCAAATATGCGCGTAAATTTGCCGTTTGCTGCCACTCATCTCCCGGCATTTTGTTGAGTAAAGCGCCTTTGCCGTACACCACTTCGTCATGCGAAAGCGAGAGTACATAGTTTTCACTGAAGGCGTATACCAACGGAAAGGTCAGCGTGTCGTGATGATATTGGCGATGGATGGTTTCTTCGCGAATATAGCTCAAGCTGTCATGCATCCAGCCCATGTTCCACTTAAAACCAAACCCCAGTCCGCCTAAGTAGGTAGGCGCAGACACACCGGGAAAAGCGGTAGACTCTTCGGCAATCGTCATCGCATTAGGGAAACGTTGATAAATGGCTTCATTCACCCATTTCAAGGTCGCAATCGCATCATAGTTTTCGCGCCCCCCATCGGGGTTCGGTAGCCATTGATCGTGAGAACGCGAGTAATCGAGATAAAGCATCGATGCCACCGCATCGACGCGCAACCCATCAATATGGAAATAATCTAGCCAATACAACGCGTTGCTGACCAGGAAACGACGGACATGTTCTTTACCCATGTCATAGATATGGCATTGCCAATCGTTATGCCACCCACGGCGCGGATCGGGGTCATGATAAAGCGGCGTGCCGTCGAAATAGGCTAAGCCATGATCGTCACTCGGAAAATGCCCAGGCACCCAGTCCAAGATCACGCCAATCCCTGCTTGGTGGCACTGATCAACAAAATACTTAAAGTCATCCGGCGAGCCATAACGACTCGTCGGTGCAAACAAGCCAACCGGCTGATAGCCCCACGAGCCATAAAATGGATGCTCACTGACCGGCATCAACTCGACATGGGTATACCCCATTTCGACCAAATAAGGCACCAATCGCGCTGCCAACTCACGATAGCCCAGCGGGTTTCCCGTCTCGTCATGCTGCCAAGAGCCGATGTGTAACTCATAGAAAGATAAGGCTTGTTGATGCTTAGCAGTGACAGGCCGCGTCTGCCAAGCTTCATCTTGCCATTGGTAAGCGTGATGGTCGTAGGTTAACGACGCAAACGAAGGGTATTGCTCTGCATAAGCACCGAACGGATCCGCCTTGTGAGGCAGTGAATGCCCATCGGGCCCGGTAAGCGCGTACTTGTAGCGACAATCCGCACCCAAGCTAGGCACAAAGCCGACCCAGTAGCCGTCATCGAGTCGCGTCAGTGGATCAACCTCTGACTGCCAATGGTTCCAATCACCAATGACACTGACAGAGCGCGCGTTTGGGGCATAAACCAGAAAACGGACGCCTTTGATGGGCGTACCGTTAACCGGAAGTGTCATTAGCTTGGCCCCCATCTGATGATAGGCCTGATGAGGGTCGGATAGATGCGCAGCATTAAGCGCATAGTCGTCCGCAGCGATGGCGCCATGCGGCTTAGGATTGATGGTGTCTGGCACGGTTGTCTCCTTATCAAAAAACGCCCTACCCCTGAGGTGTTGGCTGTCACCGAGGATAGAGCGTTAAAACGTGGCATCGTGGTTATAGATCGTGAATCATGCGACCGACTGACGGCTGGCGTGCTGTCGAACGCGGGTTAAATCACGCGCCAGTTGGTTCACTTCCTCTTTGCTAAATAAGGCATCAAGGTTCACCGAAAGCTTACGACGCCAGTTAGGATATTCATCGACCGTCCCCGGAATATTGACTGGCTTGTCCATTTCTAACCAATCTTCCAGTTGCACACTCAACAACGCAGACTGTCCTGCCGCTACATGCAGCTGCAACGCTCGGCTCAGATAACCGTCCATTGGCACATAACGCGCGTCATCACCGACCCCTTCGGGCAACATGCCATGCCAACGCACACTGTCGAGAATGCCTTGTTTGGCTTTTAAACGGCCATCAAACAAGGCTTGCAACTGTGACTCGTCCGGATACAGCCCCAACTCTTGTCCCATTTTCAAATCGTCGCAATGCCAAAAACCTCGGATGGTTGGCATATCATGGGTACACAAGGTAGCCATTGCTTGCTCCGCATAATGGGCAGGGGAAATAAAGCCACCATCGTCTTTCGAGGTTTCAAAGAAAAAGACCTTGTAAGAATGCACCCCCGCATCACGCAGTAAATCGACAATTTCATCGGGAACCGTCCCAAGATCTTCACCAATTACACTGCACTGATGACGGTGCGACTCGAGTGCCAAAATCGCAAGCATGTCTTTAACGGGATAATAAAGGTACGCGCCTTCAGTGGCATTTTTCCCTTTCGGAATCCACCACAAACGAAGCAAACCCAACACATGATCGATGCGCAGTGCGCCGCAGTGTTGCATGTTTGCGCGTAGCAGCTCGATAAATGCTTCATAGCCGGTTTCTTTCAACGCATGTGGGTCAAACGGCGGCAGTCCCCAGTTTTGACCTAATGGCCCCAGCACATCCGGTGGCGCACCGATACTCGCATCCAGCACCAATGGCGAATGATCGGACCACGTTTCGCTGCCCGCATCAGACACCCCAACCGCCAAATCGCGATACAAACCCATCGCCATGCCTTTTTCTTCAGCCAGACGCTGTGCTTCTTCAATCTGCCCTTGTGCAATCC
>NZ_MUFL01000099.1:0-10281 GCF_001995355.1 Salinivibrio sp. PR919
GCTTTAGGTAATGTACTAAGGGATTAACACCAGCATCTTTTACATCTGGATAACTATTTAAGTACCAGCTTGTATCAAACTTAGCGCTAGGACTATAGTTTTTCTTTGCGCCAATCAGTATATAGTGCTCTTGTGGGCTGTGTTTAGATGCGCTTACTTCAGGATATTTTTTCGAGTACCATGTTTCATCAAAAAGATCGGASTTTTTAATTAGGCTAGCTTGGTTTTTCAGTGTAAGACGACTTTTTCTGGCTCGCTTAAATCGCGTCGATATACCCTTAAAGTCTCCAAAAAAGTGTCTCTTGGGTGTAATGTCTTGCTCTGTAGCACTAGTTTGTTCGTGAATACTCTCTTGTCGCTGAGTCTCACGTTCTAGCTGTTCTTCTAGTACAAGAAGTTTTTGTGTTAATTTAGCAATTTCGAAAAAGCGCTGTTGAATATCCGTCTTAGCTTGAGCAAGTTGTTGCGTGAGTTCCTCGCGTGCTTTTTTTTCATCATCCAGCTGTATCGTGAGCGAATGATGACGAGATTGCATTGTATGGAACTGCTCCCGATAGTGATTTCGCTCATTGCTAGATTTTTTCAGGCTCAGCTCAAGCTCGAGCACTCTCTCACTATGCTTCTCTTTTTCTTCACTAAAACTCGCACTTAACTTTTCAATCTGTAATCGATATTGCGCATTCTCTTTGCGGGAAGCGGTTAATTCCTTACTAATTTCGTTATTTTTCGTTATTGCCTGTGTTGCTTTTTGAGTTTGCTGCTTTAGTTGTTTTTCTGTTGTTGCTCTTTGCTTATTAAGTTTCTCTTTTAGTGTGGCGATTTCTTTTTCTTTTCGAGCTAGTTCATCTCGATGCTGCTTCAATGCATTGCTTAGCGTACTTTCGGTGTCTAAATGACGTTTAGTTATATACGCTAGCTCTTCGAATCGTAGGGCAATGTTTTGCTCTGCCTCTTCTAGCTGCTTTAGTAAGCTATCTTTTTCTTTCGTTAACTCATCGCATTTTTGGTTTGTTAGCTGTAGCTGCTCAATAACAACCTGATGTTGAGCAACTGCGTCATGCTTCTCCGCATCTTTTACAGCTAGCATTTTCTCAAGTTCATACTGCTTGCGAACGCCTTGCTGGCTTTGCTGGGCCAGACCCGTCATATCGAAGGGTAACGTGGGGTAAGTATCACCCATTGGCAAGGTCACACTAAACAGCAGCTGTTCGAGTTGCGCAAGCTCAGGGTGCTGCGTGACATAATACGCCGCGAAAATGTCATATTCATCTTGTTGTGTGCGCGGTGCCATACTAGACGCGTCTGGCCATTCAATGCCCAAGGAGCACAACCAACCCTGCCACGCCTCAATATAAAAGGTCGCGTGAGTATGGCTAACCAGATTAACCTTGTGTTGGTGGTTTGGCAGCCATGCAAGCAGGGTTTTGGTAACGTCCATCCATTCGGCTAACGTTGTATTAATGGCAGTTTCGTCACCACCATTACGCAATGCATCGGCTAAGGTCGATTTTGCATCCCAAACGTGCAGCACTACGTCGTCAAAGGCCTGCAAGTTTTGGTCAATATCCGTTAGCGTGCAAGGGGTGGCAATAATCACCGCCTCACTGTTGCCCATGCTACTTGTGCACGTTTGCACAACCGGAAACGGGCTGGTTTGCTGACTCAGCCACGCCTGCCACTGTGCACTCTTTATGGTGCTAGCAATGACTTTCATTTTTCTCTCCATTTCACCTAACCACTGGTTTAAATTGATTAATCGGTATATTCGGCGCTTTCTGTTTTACTTCTTTCTTTCGCGACATTGGGTATGCGATTGGGCGTCACGTCTGCCACCTGCTTCGGAGGCAATACTACGGTTGCTAACCCAATCCGTTGCATCATGTGTTGATTGATTTTTTTTACATCGTAACGCTGTAACGCTAATTGATAGCCCGCCGCTCCGTGTTGAATAATCCACTCAGGGTGGTTGATGTAGGCTTTCATCGCGTTAAATAGCGCCTGCGGATCATGCGGCGGAATTAATAAGCCGTTTTTTTGGTGTACTACGGTTTCTTTGCACCCAGGGCCACTGGTGGTGATCACCGCCCGGCCCATCGCCATTGCCTCTTGGGTGCTTCGGGGCACGCCTTCTCGGTAGTAAGACGGTAAAACAAACACAGAGGATTTTTTTAGTGGAATACGCACATCATCGACTTTACCGGTGTAGTGAATAATTCCTTCATGCACTTTTTGTTTTAACAGCTCCGGGGATACCGCATCGCGCCCTTGATCGGGCGCACCTACCACCCAGCATTCCGCTCGATAACCGGCTTCTTTTAAGGCTTGAGCGGCCTGCAAGTAGTACCAAATGCCTTTTTCATTGAGCAAGCGGCCAATAAATACAAAACGCACAGGTGCGGTCACCGGCGCTTGAAATTGGTAATGGTTCAGGTTTAAGCCGATCCCATTTATCAAATGCACTTGGCCGGTACGGATGTGGTTTTTGTCTATCAGGTCGCGCTTGTCGTCTGGGTTGAGTAAAAAAAGATGATGGCTAAAACGTAACGCACAGCGATAAAGAAACACTTGAACGTTCTGCAATATTTTTTGCTTTTTACTGAACCCGTTAGGTGGTGGCGTAAAGGGTCGCCCTAATCCTTCAATCTTAGCCACACGCAGTGGAATACCGGCTAAGGTTGCCGCCAACGTGCCATAAATAACCGGCTTAGCGAAATAACAAAACGATACGTCAATACGATACTTCCTAAATAATGTATACAGTTGATGCACCGTTTTAATATCTTGGTAAGGGTTAATCCCTAAACGGCTCAGCGAATAACGAATTGGCGTGGCGCCCAGCTCAAGGATACGTAGTTGCTGGGTAAAGGTCATTTCACTAACAAAGGCATACACGATGTGCCCAGCGGCAACCATGTCTTTTATTAGCTCACCACGAAACCCGACTAAACTTTCCGCCAAGGTGCCGACGATGGCAATGGTTTTTTGTGTCATTTCACCCCTGCGAGTTGACGGGCGGTTTTGGCGACTAAGCCAGTTATTTTCTGGCTAAACCGTTGGCGTTGTTGTTTTTGTTTTGCCAGCAATTCCACCGCCTCAAATGCGGTGATGTAGTAGCCCGAATAAGGATGGATATAAAGCGGATACCAAATATACGCGGCATAGATCAGCTCATCCAACGTGCGCTGCACATTGCGCCGCGCTACCGAACACTGATCGTCGGTCACGCCCCAGCCCGCATAAAAAGGCAGGCCATGACAAATCACGTGCTTGTCGCGGATCAGTGCTTCAAACCCAGCTAACGAACTCATCACATGTACGGCATCGACATGCGGGTAAAGATGCTCAATGCCCACATGGGCTTCTATTTGATCACACCACTGTTGGGCGCGTTGTTCGTTCTCGCCTGCTTTTCGTGCGCCTGCAATAACATCTGGATGCGGTTTATAAATAATGTATGCGTCTGGATATTGTTGGCGCACCTGTTGAAGAAGGGCCATATTGGTGCGCACATAGGGAGAGCCCAACGCAAGTGACGCATCAGATTCCACTTGGCCAACCACCAAATGTATTGGTTTTTGTGTGGTAGGCCGGTCCCAGGTCGCACCACCCGTGTTGTATTTGGTGAGTGATTGCGCCACCAATAGCTGTTTCAGGGCGCGCCCTTGTTGGCGTTCATATTCGCTAAATTCATGATTAGCAAGGTAATGTTCAAGCTCTGAGGGCTGCGTGGCATCGAAATAGATCCCCATTTTATCCACCACCCAAGAAATGGGCTTGGCAAACAGCGCCCCTAACCCAACCGAACGAATAAAGCCATCTTCAACACGCAAGACCGACCGCGCCCCATAGGTGCGTTGACGGCTTCCCCAAATAAGCGGAGTTTCGTGACGTTGAATCGTGTCAGGTGCTGCATTGTGATGCATAAAACGCAACCGACTGCCTTGAAAAAAAGCACGAAAGCTTGGTCGCCAGTATGGGTTAACACCACAGGCCACTAAATGGCTGGGCGTGCGTCGCCGACCAGCCATTTGCACCGCCAACCACGAAATAGCAGCCAACGGTGTGATGTTTTTAAGCGTGTCAGGGTGTTGAACACATACATCGCTGTGCAGCCATGTGGCCAACAATAACTGTTGTATTTGTGCCGATGACCAGTGTTTTACATACCCAAGCGCGCATCCGGTTTGATGCATAACGGTGGCGAGCAGTGATTGTGCCGTTCCTGGCAAAGTGACAAAGGGCACACCATACATAGCGGCTTCAACCAGTAGCTCACCTCGCCCGCTGATCACGCATTTTGCATTAGCAACCCAGTGAATGGGCCGACTCTCAGTATTCAGTTGTTGCCACAAAAATAGGGGCTGTTGTTGACGTGCATGCGCCAAAACCTGCATGACACGACGAGGAACATGGGATTGTCTATGTAACTGTTGGTCAACCAGCACAAACCAAATATGGGCGTTGTATTGCCGCGCATACTGTGCCGCTTTCTGGATCGCCGCTTGGTTTACATCATCAGGCTCGAGAACCATCAGCACATAGCTCCGCGGATCGCTAGGCGGTTGTGCGGTTGAATGTGCGTGATCCAATCCAAGCACACTGAGTTGATGGCGCGTTACACTGTCTAGCCATTGCTGATGGCTTTTTGTCCATCCCTGTTCAGCCCTTGGCTCGGCATGATTTAACTCAATGCTCAACAAGGCTTGAGGTTTTGCCGCTTTTGGCGTGAATCGGTGTATAAATGGCGCGGGAGATATTGGCCAAATCAGTTTATCCCTCTGAGTTTTTGCCATGTTACGCCATCAGTCTCGATGATCTCGGATGATACTGCGGCCAAGATGGACAACAGCGAAGAAGAACAAACTCATCAGGCTCCACACCACCCAGTTATGAAAACGACGAGGCTCAGTCGAGTATTCCGGTAAGCTCGGGTATTGCAGCACAGACACTTGCTTCAATTTACGCGCCGTTTCAACCCGTGTGGTCTCCAGCGCGGTCAGCGCATTTGAATACAATTCGAGTGCGAATTTAGCCTGCATTTCTAGGGTTTGATACTCGGCAGTTAYACGGTTAAGCGCGTGATCTTTATTTTGCGTCAGCAATCGCTTTTCTTGCTGCACTTGCGTTTCTAAAGCATCAATTTCACTTTTAAGCCGCTGCATTTCTGGCGAACGCGCAGTTTGAAAACTGCTCAGCGCTTGTCGCTTTGATTGTGTAATTGCCAATTGCCCTTTTAATTCAGCAATGATCTTCAAGGTTTCTTCAACCGTCGCTTTGGGCGAAATAAGGTTATGTTGGTTTTGATAGGCCAGTAGTTTTTCACGCGCTTGATGCAAACGCTCCGACATGTTTTTTACTTGTTTTTCAATAAAGTTCAGTTGCTCTTGCGCTAAGCGACGCCCCATTGCATTCATATGCTTTTCACCTTCATTCAGTAAGGTTTTAGCAATGCGCTGCGCCATTTCGGGCGTATACGCTTCAACGCGAATACGCAATACCTTGGTGTAGTCGTCAAATTCAATGTTGATTCGCTTGCGTAGGTATTGATGGAACATTTCCAACGGAACATCGGCACTGGATAAACGCGCAATAAAATCGATGTTGTCTTGCGCGTAATGATGGCGAAGATCGAGATCCTTTTGGAGTTTGATCGTCATATCTACCGATTCAAGGTGCTCTTTTAATAGCAACAAATCACCGGCCCCTGATGTGCCCGAAAGCAATGATGAAACACTGAAACCTGTAGGGATAATTTCTGGGCTTTTTAATACTACATTGGCTTGCGAAACGTAGCGATCGGTGGCGAGTAAGCCGTAATAAATACCGGCAGCGACAATAATGCCCAAGCATAAAAACCACTGTAAATGCTTACGAAGAACTACTTTCATTTTTTAATACTCTTATGATAATCGTGTATGGCATCTTCTAGGTCGTCATACCAAATCGCTTTACCTTCATGAACCCAAAGCCCTGCTTGGCAGAGATCTTTTAAGATTCCTTCGCTGTGCGACACCATAATAATGCTGGCTTGACCAATGCGGTCTTTAAAGGCTTTAGTGGCCTTTTGCTTAAAGCTTTTGTCCCCGACTGCGGTGGCTTCGTCTGACAAATACACATCAAAATCAAAGGCGAGTGATAAACCAAAAGACAAGCGACTTTTCATCCCGCTTGAGTAGGTGCGAATGGGCTTATCAAACGCGGCACCAATTTCGGAGAAGTCTTGAACAAATTGAATAATGCGTTGAATTTTGCTTTCATCACCATGAATACGCGCGACAAATTTTACGTTCTGGCGCCCAGTCATATTGCGCTGAAAGCCGCCACTTAAGCCAATTGGCCAAGAAACACTGCATTTTCGCTCGATGGTGCCTTGGTCGGGCATATCCATGCCGGAGAGTAATCGCAACAAGGTGGATTTACCGGCCCCGTTCTTGCCTACCACGCCCACACTTACCCCCTGCGGAATGGTAAAATTCACGTCTTTTAATACCCAATTGCTACCAAAGGGGCCGTGGTAGCGCTTAGACATGTTTTTAACTTCTATCATGCTGACATTAATCTTGATTTAAACCGCACATGCAGCATTAGTCCCAACAGGCTCGCCACCAGCGCGCATTGCACGGGGTAGAGTAAACTGACGCCACTGAGCATGTAGTAGCCATGAAAGTAAGCATGGCGGAGCAATTCCAATACATGCACTAGCGGGTTATACATCAACACTTCGCGCAATTCATGAGGCAGAGCCTTGAGAGGAAACATAGCGCCCGACAACATATAAAGCGGAAACATCAGTAACTTAACGATTTTCTCGACCTCTTCCGCAATGGTCGCCACCACAGATAGCACTAGGCCAAAACTGAGCCCTAGCCACCACGCCAACACCCACATTGCGATAACAATCAAGGGTTCATCGGGGCCGCGATAGCCGCCGAAAAACATCAATGACACCACAATGAGGCTTAGCACCACACTGCGAATGGTGAATTCCAGAAATGCGCGGACAATAACAGGGTCAAGGGGGTGTACTTGGCGATAAGCAAACAGGGAGCTATTGGCGCGTATCGCTCCCATGGAGCGCATCATGGCATCGCGAAAAACCATGAAGGTGATAATGCCGATGATCAGCCAAGGGATAAATTCCGCCCCTTGAATGTACTTTATTCGCCCCATCAGTTGCCGCACCCCAATAAAGATCATGAGGTGAAGGATGGGCTCGAGTAAAATCCAGCTCCATCCGAACCGGTCCGCGCTCATGCGTGCCATGGCTTCGCGCATAAACAGTGCATGCCAAACGTGTTTGCAGACTTTTAATGGATGCCGAGGTTGATAACTCATTACAAGTCCATGATCACTTTGGCGGATACCGCAATTTGATAGAGGATTTGGGTCAGGGTTGACGCTAATTGCAGGTTTTTGGTTGCCGCTTTCGGGAGCACAAGAATTTGGTCTCCGGCTTGCACCGCAAAGTCTTTAGCCGACACCACTTCACCATTCTGACGCACGATTAGAATGTTGTCTTCATTGGCATGCTGGCTAAAGCCACCCGATGCTTCAATATAATCAATCGCGGTTTTACCCGGGGTAAAGACGATTGATTGCGGTACAAAGACTTCACCGGTGATCAGCACAGTACTGCTGCGCTSAGGTAGCCGGATTACATCACCATCTTGTAAGCGAATATCGGTCAGTTTGCCTTGGTTGGTTACTACCATGGTGCCATCCGGCTCGACTTGAGAGGCTTTTTGAACAAACTGGCTGATCAGTTCCGCTTCTCGTACACGAATTGCTGATTCTTCTGCGGTTGAAGAAGACGCACCTAGGTAAGTCGCCTCAAGGCGGCGCAAGCTCTCATCCAACGCTTTTTTCTGGCGTTCGGCGACGCTGACGCGGGACAGTGAAATTTGTTGATAATTCGTTTCTTGCGGGTCAACGGCCACACTGGTTAACAGTTCCGCCAGCGTGGTATTTTTGGGCAATACAAAATTAGATTGCCCTGTAAACGCACCTTCTAATTTAACGACGATTTGTTGATCTTTGCTGTCGCCAACAAAGACCAGTTCATCGCCGTCCGCAACGTCGACATGAGTGAAATCTTGCAAGGATAAGTAGTGCGCAATCCACTCTTTGTTACGTGTACCCCGTTGCAATACATGAGTAACGGCAGGATCCAATTGCGTGAGTGCTAGGATCTCCTCTCCTTGAGTATTGCTATCTTTCAGTTCAAAACGGAATGTGCGACCGATATCTCCTTTCACTACGACGGTCGGCTTTCGCTTTGTCACTAATAAGGTGTCGCCTTGTTGCAACTGAGGGTGAGTGAGCTCCCCTTCTAGCATGTATTGATACAGATCTAATTGACTGATGACTTTGCCATCGCGCAACAGCGAAATCTCTCGATAGCTACCTAGCTGATCATCAATACCGCCGGCTTGATCCAGAAACATTAACGCTGAATCGCTTGGTACGCCTGAATATCGGCCAGGGTTTTCAACAAAACCTGCGACAAATACTGAGATAGGCTGTACGCCTTGCAAGTTAGTGTATACGCGAACTTTATCTGAATAGGTTTTGCGTATCGCGGCTGACACTACGGTATTTAAACGGCTGTTGGGGATCCCTTTAACATTCACTGGGCCAATTGAGGGAATAAAAATGTTGCCTTGTGCATCAACCGGTAAGGTACGCTCCATTTCAAAGGCGCCCCAGGTTTTTATCGTGACCTGATCGCCGGGCAAAATACGGTAATTGGGATTAAGCCCGTCCGACCGTAGGCCACGAAAACCGCCTTGGAAGAGCGAGTAACCAAAGGGATGAATATCAGCGTCATCGCGAGTTGTTTGCTGATTCTGCACGGGGCCGTAATTCGATGATTGCCAATTCGCTTTGACAGTGTCGTCAGAGGCGTTTGCGGAACTGGATACGCCTTGTGCTTGCTTAGCGGCGGCCATGAGCTCACTGCGTGAAGCGCTTTGTGCGGCTGTTGTAACCGTAAACGCAATTAGAAAAATAGTGATTAGTCTTTTCATTCTTGTTGGTTCTCTGGAAATCAAAGTTAGGTGCTACAACCCACTCTTGTTAGGCCTGTTAAGGAAGCCCTAGTGCTTGGTGGCACGGGGCTTATCGCGAGGTGTAAATCGACGCGCGAGGCGATAAGCGCTAGTTACGAAACGCTCGCACAATGCCCCAACCTTGGGGGTATTCACAAAGGTTGTACTGCGAGGTTTGCGTGGATTTCAGAGACGAGGCGACGTGACGCATGGCGAAACACGTCGTGCCAATTGCGGAAAAGTAGCGTTGCTCAATAAGAAAGGATTGCTCGCCTGTTTGAAGAGGCAGCGAGACTGTATCGCCAACATTCATTTGGCTACCCAATTTGGTATCACTGTGCTGAATATACTCAATGGTGTGATTGGGCATGCCAGACACCACACTGTAGCTATCTGCTTGCGACGTGGGGTAAGACGAGCAGCCTGCAAGCACGAGCAGCCCACAAGGTAGAATAAGTTTACACAGAACATTCATAGCCAAAACCTTACTAATCAACACCTTTAAGTTGTTGAGTTCCATTTTAATTTTTATTCGAATTTAATTTTAAATGCGGAATTTTTACGTGACGTCTAACTTCTTAATCAAAGCAAAAAAAGCATAACTATTCACTAGGCTACTAGCAAAATAGACACGCTACCGCCCATTGATGTTAGCGCTTGATCACACTGCGCAGACAAAAACCAGCTTATTCACAAGGTTAAACGCACAAAAATACTGAAACGATTTTGTAACTTTTACGATATGGTCTACTTTATCGTTTGCAGTGTTGAATTTTGCAGGCTGGTATACTACGCAAACTGAATAAATCATCAATATTGACGGAATGTTTTTATTGTACTAAGAGCGCTGTTTGCTGTTTTTTTGGACAAAGAATTAGTTTTGTATGAAAACATGCTCAAAAGATGCAAAAAGTTAAGAGAAGGAAAAACAGTAAGATAMGAACTTACTGTGATATGTTCCCAAAAAATCATTTACAGAACGCCGTTCTGAATAGGTGGGGAGGGAGAGCCTAGGGGCCTAGGGCCTAGGAACTGCTTTCTGCCAAAAGTGACTGTCCTCGATAGGGAGTTGTAGGGGACTAGGTCCTAGGGTCCTAGATCCTAGGGAAAGATGAAGGAATATGGAATACGGAATACGGAATACGGAATACGGAATACGGAATACGGAATACGGAATACGGAATACGGAATACGGAATACGGAATACGGAATACGGAATACGGAAAAAGCCTAT